>CAZULK010000007.1:0-38515 GCA_964621225.1 uncultured Melioribacteraceae bacterium
TCGGAGTTTTGTGAGCGTGCCTGGGCTCGAACCAGGGACCCTCTGCTTAAAAGGCAGATGCTCTACCACTGAGCTACACGCCCCTGAAGTCAAATTCAAATTTTAAAAAACAAATCTTCAAAAAATTTGAGCTTCAAATATATTGGTTTTATTAATATTTGGCAAGTGCCAAATAACAATTATCTCAATTTTATGTGCAATTCTTTCAGCTGCTCTTCGCTAACATCCGAGGGAGAGTTATCCATTAAGGACAATCCACTTGATGTTTTCGGGAAAGCCATAACTTCCCTAATTGAGTCTTTTCCGGCGAAAAGCATAACCATTCTGTCGAAACCGAATGCGATACCACCGTGAGGCGGAGCGCCATATTTGAATGCACCCATCAAGAATCCGAATTTCTCCTCAGCTTCTTCTTTGCTTATACCGAGTGCGTCGAACATTTTCGACTGCAATTTTGAATCATGAATTCTGATACTGCCTCCGGCAATTTCATTACCATTCAGCACAAGGTCATATGCTCTTGCTTTAACTTTACCGGGATCTTTATCGAGCAAGTCAAAATCTTCCACTCTGGGCGAAGTAAAAGGATGGTGCATTGCATAATATCTTTGAGTTTCATCATCCCATTCCAAAAGCGGGAAATCGGTAACCCAAAGCAGAGAAGGTTCCGCATCTTCTTTTATCAATTCAAGTCTGCGAGCCATTTCCAAACGCAGATTTCCCATAATTGACAAAGCTTTTAAACGGGGACCGGAAATAATGAAAATCAAATCACCCGGTTTAGCATTCAATTTCTTCACTAATTCTGCTTTTTCCAAATCTGTAAAGAATTTAGCGACCGGAGCCTCCAGACCGTCTTCTTTCACCCGCATCCAAATTAAACCGCCGGCACCTAATTTTTTAACGTAATTGGTAAGCACATCCAATTGATTACGTGTATATTCCCCGCATCCTTCTGCCAATAATCCGGTGATAATTCCGTTATGCTCAAGCAAATCCTTAAATACTCTGAATTCGGTATTCTTGAATACATCATTCAAAGTAACCATTTCCAATCCGAAGCGGAGGTCGGGTTTGTCGCTTCCATATTTCTCCATTGCTTCGTCGAATGTTAACCGGGGCAAAGGAAGTTCCAATTTTTTATTCCAGACTTTCTCGAAAAGCTGCTTCATCAATCCTTCAACCATTTCGAAAACATCTTCGGTATCAACGAATGACATCTCAACGTCTATTTGAGTAAATTCGGGCTGACGATCAGCACGCAAATCTTCGTCGCGGAAACATTTTGTAATCTGGAAATAGCGGTCGTATCCGGAAACCATCAATAACTGCTTGTAAGTTTGAGGGGATTGCGGAAGAGCGTAAAACTTACCTTTATGCAATCTTGAAGGCACTAAGAAATCCCTTGCACCTTCGGGAGTACTTTTCATCAACATCGGAGTTTCTATTTCCACAAAATCATTTTCATCGAAATATCTTCTTGCAATTTGATAAACCTTGTGCCTTAAAAGGAGATTGCTCTGCATCTCCGGTCTGCGTAAATCCAAATAACGGTATTTCAATCTGATATCTTCGTGAACATCAATTCCGTCTTTAATTTGGAAAGGCGGAGTTTCCGCTTCGTTTAAAATGATCAGTTTATCGGCTTTCACATCAACCATTCCCGTGGGAATATTCGGGTTTTCTGTGTCCGATGGGCGATGACGCACTTCACCTTCGACGGAAATAACGAATTCACTTCTTAATTTTTTAGCAATTTCATGAGCTTCTTCGTTGAACGCCGGTTCAAATACAACCTGTGTAATTCCGTAACGGTCGCGTAAATCTATGAAGATCACGCCACCTAAATCCCTCCGGGTATCTACCCAGCCGTTCAAAACAACTCGTTCACCTATATTCGATTCCCTTAACTCACCACAAGTGTGAGTTCTTTTGTTAAATTTCATGGAAACTTACTCCGTAGAATAAAACTTAAAAATTTGAGCAGTAAAGATACAGAATTGCGTTTAATTATTCTCTTAAATTCTTGAAATTATGCTAAATTGCGCAATTGAATTTATAGATTCTCATTTTTATGAAAATTACCGCCGATAAAAATATATTGTGGGTAAAAGAATGCTTTTCCAAGCACGGAGAAATTCAACTGCTTGATGGAAGAGAAATAACCCGCGAAAGAATTATTGATACAGATGCACTGTTGGTGAGATCAATTACACAAGTTGATGAAAATTTGTTGAACGGAACCAATGTGAAATTTGTTGGCACTGCAACAATTGGCGATGACCACATCGACAAGGATTATTTAAATAGCCGTGGAATTTATTTCACGAATGCCAAAGGTTGCAATGCAGAAGCGGTGACGGAATATGTTTTTACCGCACTTTCCCTCTTGGCGCATGAAAACGGGTTAAACTTGAAAGATAAATCAATAGGTGTTATCGGAGTTGGAAATATTGGAAGCAGAGTTGCAGCTGCTGCCAAAGCTTTGGGAATGAAAGTGGTAAAAAATGATCCTCCATTGAAAGATGAAACAAAAAGTGATGAATTTTCAGAACTCCAAGATGCTTTGCAATGTGATATTGTCACATTGCATGTGCCGCTGAACGTTGGAGGAAAATATAACACTTATCATTTGTTGAATGAGTGTAATATCCACAGCTTAAAGGACGGCACAATATTGATTAATGCAAGCAGAGGAAGTGTTGTAGACAATAAAGCATTATTGAAATATTTAAAATCATCAACAAAAAAAAATCTTACCGTAATCGATGTTTGGGAAAACGAGCCCAATATAAATAAAGAACTAATGAAATTGGTTGACATTGCAACTCCTCATGTAGCGGGCTATTCATTGGAAGGAAAGATCAATGGCACAAAAATAATTTACAAAAAATTTTGTGATTATTTTTCCGAACCTCCTCTTTGGAAAGCTGAATATCCCGATATTGAGGATCCGGTAATTAGATTGGAATCGTCAACGCTCGATTCACAATTATTCCGGATTTTCTCAAAAATTTATGACATTAAAAGTGAATCCAATTTATTGAAATCTGTTGCAGATAGCGACAATATTGGTGAGGCATTCGATAGCATGAGGAACAATTATAAATTCAGAAGGGAATTAAAAAATTATAAAATAGAAGGCACGGTCGAAGAACCGTTAGATAAATTTATTAAAACGATTTTATCCTTTGAATAATCTCGATAGGGAATCTTTCACACTGTTGGGTTTTATTCCCAACTCAATTAACTTATCTACATTCATCGATACGTCTGCAACCGGATATTTTACATTAAGCTCTTCCATTTTAATCGGACGAACCAACTCCGGATTGAAGCCACACACTTCGCACAACAACAGCCCCATTTGATATCTGGAAATTCTTTCGCATCCGCCAAAATTAAGCAAACCCCGTGCATCCATCTGAATCAACTCTTTGATTATTCCGGCTGCTTCGCTCAATTCAAGGGGACTACGGAATTGGTCGGAAAAAAGGGTAACGGATTCGTTATTCTTTAATTTATGGTAAGTTTCCATAAAATGATTTTTTGAATGATTTAAACCAAAACCGAACAATAATGCGGTTCTCAAAATCAAAAAGTTTTGAGCCAAAGATTTAATTTTTACTTCTCCCATTAATTTTGTTTCCGCATAGAAAGATATAGGGACAAGCTTGGAATCTTCTTTTAGGTAAGAACCTCTGTATCCGGCATAAACCAAATCGGTTGAAGTATAAATAATTTTTGCATTCAATTTGTTTGACAACTCTGCAAGTTTAGCCGTGGCATTTACATTAACTTGATAAACATATTTCCGTGGAAGTTCGTCGGCTAATTTCGGATTTGAAACTGCTGCATTATGAATTATAACATCCGGTTTGTAATCCAACACAACATTTTCCAAATCTTCAAGATCCGCTAAATCAATTTGCTTGTGATTGAAATCAGTGGCATTTCCCGGATTTCTGTGATAGAAAGTAAGAATATCGAATTCATCTGCAAGGGCAAGATTAAGATATTGCCCCAGCAAACCGCCACCCGAAGTAATCAAGACTTTTACGGGAGACATATTGCCCCCAACAATGTGGATCGGCTTGCTCCGGTTGCACCGGGAACATTGGCAGAATTACCGGAAATAGTTTCGTTGGCCAATACGGCAAAACAAATAGCCTCTTTGGCATCTCCGCTTAATCCGAATTCATCAATTACTTTAACTTGCATGCGGTTAAACTTTTCTTTTATTAACTTGAGTAGGAAAAGATTTTTTACTCCCCCACCGCTTACAATCAATTCATCTATTTCAACTTTCGGCTTAACAAATTTTTCATAATTTCTTTGAATTCCATGGACTGTGAAATGAGTAAGTGTATTTAACCAATCCCCGGCGGGCAACTCACCAAATTCATCCAACAGAGGTTGCAAAAAATTCATTCCGTAATATTCCCGCCCGGTAGACTTGGGTGGTTTCGATTCAATAAAATTGTCCCTTACAATTAATGCATTGAACAGGTCTTCGTTAAATCTTCCCTCAGAAGCGTTTTTCCCTTCTACATCAAAGGATTTCCCCAACAGTATCTCTGCAATTTGATCCATCAGCATATTAGCCGGACCCGTATCGAACGCAAATACTTCATTGATTTCACAATTTGCAGGAAGAACTGTTATGTTTGCTATTCCACCCAAATTCAACAGCATGCGATTCAACTCTGTATTTCTGAAAATCATATAATCAAAATAAGGAACTAGCGGTGCTCCTTGTCCTCCAAGGGCAATATCGCCACTCCTGAAATCGCCAATTGTGATTATGCCGGTTAATTTAGCCAATACGGAAGGATTGCCGAGTTGCAAAGTAGATGATGAATTAAATTCTTCTATCATTTCTTGATTCGGGGAATGATAAACAGTTTGACCGTGCATCCCAATTAAATCGATTTTCTCCAATTCAAACTTGCAATTTTCGCATAATTCCTCAATAGCTTTGAAATATAAACGGGGCAGAATAAAGTTCAATTTGCAAAGCTCTTCAACATTACTTGTTTCATTTATTGAATTTCTTAAAATTAAATTTCTGATCCCTTCGTTAATGGGATATTCAATAAAACCCTCAAGACTGATTTCAGTTTGCGTTCCATTACCCTTAATTTTTACGAGCGCGGCATCAACAGCATCGACCGATGTACCGGACATTAGTCCAATCACAAATCTTTCGTTTTTTCTTCTTACTTCATCCAGTCTGTTCATTTGCCCATGTAATTTAATAAAGATTGAAATTAGATATATTCAATTTAACATAAAAATTCTTATTCATTTTTAAATCGGCTAACACTTTCAGATTTGGATAGTAAAATTTAATAAATACGATTTATAGTTGAACGAATCAGAGGGCTTAATATTTCCAAAGTTCCCTGTCAAGGGTTCTGTATTGAATAGCCTCGCTTATATGTTGAGGTAAAATGTTTTCGCTTCCCTCCAAATCTGCTATGGTTCTGCTCACTTTCAGAATTCTATCGTATGCCCTTGCGGAAAGGCCCAAATTTGTCATTGCCATTTTTAACAAATCCTCGCAATCGGAATCGAGAAGACAATACTTTCTTATTTGTTTTGCTCCCATATCCGCATTGTTGAAAATCTCCGGATTATCATTAAACCTTTCCGATTGAATCTCTCTGGCTTTAACAACTCTCTTTCTAATTTCAACAGAACTCTCACCAACAGCCTTTGAGGATAACTCTTTATATTTAACCGCCGGAACCTCGATATGAATATCGATCCTATCCAGAAGAGGACCTGATATTTTCGACATATATCTTTGAATCATTCCTTCGTTGCATGTACATGTTCTGTTGGGGTCTGTGTAGTAACCACACGGGCAAGGATTCATAGCAGCAGCAAGCATAAAATTAGCCGGAAATTCAAGCGACATTTTCGAACGGCTTACTGTAACCTTGCTGTCTTCCAATGGTTGACGAAGTACTTCCAAAACATTTTTTTTGAATTCGGGGAGTTCATCCAAAAACAAAACTCCATGATGAGCAAAAGAAACTTCACCCGGTTTGGGATATGATCCGCCTCCTATTAAAGCTGCATCGGAGACAGTATGGTGCGGACTTCTGAAAGGCCGTTCCGTAATTAGAGCAGTGTTTTTGGGAAGAATGCCCGCAACAGAATGTATTTTGGTGGTTTCCAAAGCTTCTTCAAAACTTAACGGAGGTAAAATTGAGGGAAGTCTTTTTGCAAGCATTGTTTTTCCTGAGCCGGGTGGTCCGATCATCAAAATATTATGACCTCCTGCAGCAGCAATCTCAAGAGCTCTTTTTACATTTTCTTGGCCCTTTACATCCTGAAAGTCCAAATGGTATTTATTTATTTTATTGAATAGTTCGTTTTTGTCAGTGTAATACGGAGCAATCTGCAACCTTCCCGAAAGATAGTCGATTGTTTGCTTTAATGATTTAAGGGCAATCACATCAATTCCGTCTACAATAGAAGCTTCCGGTGCGGAATCTTCAGGCAATAAAATTCTTTTGAACCCCATTTGCTTTGCCGAAACTGAAATAGGTAATGCACCTTTAATTTCCCTCAATGATCCGTCGAGAGATAATTCTCCTAAAATAATTGAATCTTTCAAAAGTTCCGATACAACAATCTCGTTGCTTGCCAGTATACCGATTGCAATTGGCAGGTCGAAACTGCTTCCCTCCTTTTTTATATCTGCAGGAGCCAAGTTTATTGTTATTTTCCTTTTGGGGAAATCGATACCATTGTTTTTAATTGCGGCTGTTACTCTTTCCCTGCTCTCTTTAACTGCCGAATCGGGTAATCCTACCATTGTTATTGAAGGAAGGTTTGCCTCCGAGTGGATTTCCACCTCCACCAAATATGCATCAATTCCCTGCGTGGCGCCGGAATATATTTTAGCAAGCATGTGAAAAATTTATTTTGTTAATATCATCTTCATCACTTGCGAAGAAGTGGGAGAAACGACCTCATAAAAATAAATTCCGGATGGCAATTCTGTTCCGTCGAACAAAAATGAATGCTTACCTGTAGTTAAATTCCCTCTGTAAATTTCACTCATCTTTTTCCCGACCAAATCGTATACGCTTATTACATACTCACCCGGAACAAAGACTTCTAAAATAATATTGGTTACAGGATTAAAGGGGTTCGGATAATTTTGATCCAAAGCAAATTCCTCAATTTCGCCCTGTCCTACTTTCAGTTGGTTGGAATATACTTCGGAGTTATCCTTGTTTAATTGAACTATTCTATAATAAACAACTTCGTTTAAAAGGTCTTTTGAATCTGTATATGTATATTTCTTTTCGGCATTCTCCGTATCTGCCTCAACAACAAACAAATCGGTGAATACTTGTCCGTCTGTGGATTTCTGAACAATAAACTCTTTGGAAAACTTTGCGTTTTTAGTTGTCCATGTCAATTCATAATAATTATTGAAGAAATTCATTGTCAATTCGGGCGCAGGGGAAAACAGAGGCAGATCAGCCGGAACAAATTCCAATGTCTCTTTATTTTCGAATTCAATCTTCAACTTAGCTTCTGTATCTTGAAGCAATTCATCGCAATCATAATAAAAGATGGAAGTCAGGCTATCCAACCCGGAATCAACGAAATGGATATTTGAAGATTTGGCAATTCTTTCGTCAATGCCATATTGAATTTCGTCGAGATAGATTTCCGAATTTTTAGACTCTAAATTGAGCTTCCAATTTCTTAAGAATGAAATATTCACTGAATTCAAAATAGCTTCTTGCCTTCCATTTAAATAGAGCTCCAATTGGTCTTTATCTGCATTAAAAAAGAATTCAAACTTATTCCAAGTGGAAAACGGAACCGCACAATCTTCGAGCAGTTCTAAATTTTCGTTGTATTTAAAAAATGCCAATCCCGTTTTATTTACTTCGAACGACATAAGTGAATCGATGCCGTCGTTTGCCACCAATTCCATCGAATAATTCCCTCTGTGAGCCTTAAGCCAGAATGACAATAATCCGTTGTTCTTTTCTGTTTCGTCGAGCAGCTTTAGGGAAGCTTTACCTTTGAACAATGCAGCATTGTCCGAAGCAAAGGATCGGGAATAAACTTTTATTAAATTGTTTTCGGTATTGTAAAAAAATGAATAATCGGATTGAGTGGAATCTACGGCTGATTGAAGCTGATATTTAAAGTGATAATGGAGTTCTTCGGCATTAATTGATTTTCCGTAAAAAATAAATTGTTCGAACGGTGCAGTTGTAAAAAGAGAATCATTTGAGAGGACTTCTACCTGATAAACTTTTTTCATCACTTCATCATTCTCGGGAATTGTTGCTTCCAGAGGAATCAAAGTATCGGAAACAAATAACTTCACCGAATCCAATTCAAAATCATTCGATGTAATCAACCGGAGAATGAATTTCTCTTCTTCTTGCCTATCCAGTTGAACCAGAGCCGATATCTGAAACTCTTCATTTGATAGGATATATTCCGGTGAGAAATATTTGAATTTGAGCTGTTCTTCCTGTGCAAAAAGAGAAAACACCCATAGGAGCAATATGGTTATTACTCTGGTCATTTATAATTAAAAGATAGTTAAGTAGAATTTACTTAAACTTGCGCAAAAAATCCAGTCTGTCTTGAAGTTGCTCTACAGGCACAAGAAGTTTGTCTTTCCCGAAAATACCATCTTCCCTGTTGGAGAAAACAAGTTCGTAATCCTTGCTCATAACAATTGCTTCCTCAGGGCATACCTCTTCGCAAAATCCACAGAAAATACAACGAAGCATATTTATTTCGAATTTTTCGGGATATCTCTCTTTTTCCAATTCTGTTTCGGCGGCTCTTACCTCTATAGCAAGAGCAGGACAAACGCGCGAACAGAGTCCGCATGCCACACATCTTTCTACATCATTTTTATCTTGAACCAGTACAGGTCTTCCGCGGTAGGATGCAGGGGGTTCAAACTTAACTTCGGGATATTCCATCGTCACGCGGGGACGGAACATCTGTTTTAGGGTAAGCATCAACCCTTTAATAATTTCAGGTATATAAATTTTTTCCAGAAACGTTAAATCTTTTTTTCTCTTCTTAACAGCCATCTTACAAACCTTTATAAATTAAATACCATAATCAATACAGCTACCCAAACCAAATTCAATAGTGAAAGCGGAAACATTACTTTCCAACCAAGATTCATCAATTGGTCGTAACGGAATCTCGGCAAAGACCATCTTACCCAAATAAAGAAGAATAACATCAACCCGACTTTGAATAAGAATGCCAATACTTGGAGAATGGCAGTAAGTCCGGCACTCAATCCCAATTTATCAACGTAAGGAATTTGCCAACCACCTAAATAGAGTGTTACAATCAACGCCGAAGCAATTATCATATTAGCATATTCTGCTAAAAAGAATCCTGCAAATTTCATTGATGAATATTCTGTGTGATATCCACCCACCAATTCAGGTTCGGCTTCGGGTAAGTCGAACGGTAATCTATTGGTTTCAGCAAATGCAGATACCACAAATGTAATAAATCCTATCGGTTGCAAAATTGCATTCCACATCCAGCCGTATTGTGCATTTACAATTTCAATAGGACGAAGCGATCCGCTCAAAAGCAATACGCCGGCAATGGAAAAGCCCATGGATACTTCGTAAGAAATCATCTGTGCAGAAGAACGGATTCCGCCAAGCAAACTGTATTTACTTCCCGAAGACCATCCGGCAAACGTAATTCCGTAAACTCCCAAAGAAGTCAACGCCAACACATAAAGTATTCCGATATTTACATCTGCAACAACAAGTTTTATCGGTTCACCGAAGATTGTGACTTCGGGCCCGAAAGGAATTACGGCATATGTGGAAAAGGCCACGAATAACGCTATAAACGGAGCCAAACTGTGAAGGAATTTATTCGCCTTTTCGGGAACAATGTCTTCTTTCAACAATAATTTGAAAACATCGGCAAAGGGTTGCAAAGCTCCCCAAACACCAACTCTGTTTGGTCCGTATCTGTTCTGCGCCCAAGCGCTTATCTTCCTTTCGAACAGAACCAAGTAGGAAACCGTCAACAATAATACGTTGACTATAATAAAAATCTTAACTGCAGTAACTAAAATAATTTGCCAAATATCCATCTCTAAATTACTCCGAACTAAACTGCTTCAACTTCGTTTTTTTGCAACTGATATCCCAAATCACCGATTTTATCGTAATCGAGACCTTTCAACTCAGATATATTTCCAGCTGCTTCTTCAAATATATCTTCGGCCATATTATAATCCATCTTCTTTCCTGTTTTAGCCGAAAGACGTGTCAATATTTTCCAACTCGGCAAAGCATCGAATCTATGACCTTGATTCCATCTGTCGAATTCAGTGCCGAATCTTTCCCATTTACTTTTTGAATCATGATCCAAAGATGCGTCCACTTCTTTTGTGGCAACGGCAACTTTCAATCTTTGAACCCTACCGTTAAAATTGATTAACGTTCCGTGTTTTTCCGCATAAGTAGCTGCGGGGAATACCACGTTTGCATTATCTGTAATTTTGTTAAAGTTTGTTGAATGAGCTACAACAAATTCTGCTTTGGATAAAGCCGAAATACCTTCGAAATCGAAATCGAATTTTTCTTCGAGCAGATAGACGGCTTTTAACATTCCCGCATTCAACATTTCGATCAATCTCTCCATGTTATTAGCGGAGTTTTTCATCCCCAGCAAATTAAGCGCATAATTATTCGGGGATTTATCCTCTTTCATCAACAGAGCATCGCCCGATCCGGGAACTGTGTGATCGAATGAGAAAAATTCTTTTACTCCGAAGGATGCTGCAAACTTTTTGAATGCATAAAGGTCTTCGGTTGTAGCAAAAGGAGAAGCAACAAATGCAATCTGATCAGATTTGAATTTCTTCAAGTTTTCTGCAACGTAAGAATATGCCTCATCCCAACCGGCGTTACGCAACTCACCGTTTTCCCTAATGAATGCTCCGTCTACTCTATTGTCAGCATTCACAAATTTAAATGTGTTCAATCTTCCATCGTCGCACATCCATTCACTATTCACTTCTTCGTTTGTGCGGGGAGTTAGTCTTTGAATTTTATTGTCTCTGGTCCAAATATCAATATTACAGCCGGTACTGCAACCAATGCAGACCGAATCGGTGGAAGATAATTCCCACACTCTGGATTGGAATCTGAAATCCTTACTTGTGAGAGCACCAACGGGACAAATATCAACTGTATTCAATGTATATGGATTGTCAAAAGATTCTCCCGGGAAAGTTGTGATGGTAACATGATCGCCACGCTGTATGAATGTCAATTGCTTTTGTCCGGCAATCTCATCGGAAAATCTAATACATCGGGAACAGGAAATACAACGTTCGCCGTCGAACATGATTCTGGGACCAAGCTCGACACGTTTATTTTTATGATTCTTTTCTTCTACAAATCTGCTTTCACCTTTCGAATGCTTAAATGCATAATCTTGAAGTTTACACTCCCCGGCTTCGTCGCATATTGGGCAATCGAGCGGGTGATTCACCAAAATAAATTCCATTACTGCATTTCTGGCTTCCAATGCTTTTTCGGAATGAACGTTTACTACCATTCCGTCCATAGCCATAGTAGAACATGCAATTGCAAGCTTAGGCATCTTTTCAATTTCAACCAAACACATTCTACAATTACCCGAAACCGAGAGTTTAGGATGCCAGCAAAAATGAGGTATTTCTATTCCGTTTTCCCTGGCTGCTTCAATAACAGTTTGACCTTGCTTAAATTCTATTTCTTTTCCGTCAATCGTAAGCTTTGGCATTTTCTCAATCCTTCAATTAAGCTGCTGAATGTATAAAATGATTTTGTGAACTTAAAATAATTCTACTCATATTCCGAGGTTGCAAAATTTCATTTGCCAACTCGTTTATATCTTTGCTTGTAACTCTATTTATTTCTTCCAAACTTTCATCAACCGATTTAAATTTACCGAAATACATAAAAGAATGAGCCAGACGAATCATCCTATTGGTGGTACTCTCCAAACTCATCAAAAGATTCCCTTTTATATATTCCTTAGCTTTGTTCAATTCTTTTTCGGAAACTTCTTCCGATTTAATTCTATCCAATTCGTCATTTACCAACTCCATTGCCTTGTGGGCGAATGAATGATTTGTGGAAAAATAGACACCGAAGGATGAAACCTCCCAAAAGGAATTAACAAATGTATTTATTTGATAAGTGATTCCGTTTTCTTCCCTTAATCTTTGGAATAATCTGCTCGAAGAACCTTCTCCGAGAATATGAGAAAGAATATTTACCGCGGCACGTTTATCGCTTTCGAATCCATAAGTGGGCGCCGCATAAATAAAATGAGATTGTTGAATTTCTTTTTGATGGAATTCATCTCCGATATTGAATTCCGAAACCCTGCTGCGGTTTGTTTTTCCGTTAAATGAATCAATGAGATATCTCTTACTCAGTTCAACAACATCTTCGTGTTTTACATTCCCGGATACTACTACAAACATATTATCGGAAGAATATTTTTCTGCAATGAAATTTTTGAGATCTTCGGTTTTAAATGATTTGATGTTTGTCTCCGTACCAATTATCGGAAAGCCTAAGGAATTTCCTTTATAGAGTGAGCTTTCCAATTTATCGAAGATCAATTCTTCCGGGGAATCTTCAATATCGTACAATTCGTCAATCACCACATTTCTCTCTTTTTCTATTTCATTTTGAGCAAAGAGAGAATTTTGTAGCATATCGGCTAATACTTCGAAAGTATTTTCGAAATTATCTGTTAATCCCCTGCCGTAAAAACATGTGTGTTCTTTGGTGGTGAATGCATTCAAATAACCGCCAAGCGATTCAATTTCTTCTGCAATTTGTTTGGCGCTTCTTTTTTCGGTTCCTTTAAAAAACATATGCTCGATGAAATGACTAATTCCGTTATTATCAGAAGTCTCATCCCTCGAGCCGACTAAAAACCAAAATCCAAGGGAAAACGAACGTATAAAAGGTACGTTTTCCGTTACAATTGTTAGTCCGTTTTCCAGTTTTGTAGCTTTAATATTTGTCAATTATCTGAACCGAATATTTTTTTCGCAATTAAATTTCAAATATATGCAAACCCCCTGTGGTATTCAAGAAATGGAGGGGGTAATAAATCATTAATTTCAGAGATTAATGGCTAATTAATTAAGTTTGACACTAAATCCGGGGAACAATCATTCTGCGTTCGACATGTCTCCTCTTTCCCTTGATCCGACTAACTTTCAATTCGTTTTCAAAATGTTTATATTGAATTCAGATAAAATAATCTTCGCCGAAAGGGTATAAATTTGAAAAAAACATTCATTTTCCTCCTTATTTCTGCCGTTTATTCAATCTCTTCAGCACAGCAACTTACAAACAGTATAGTTGTCGGAGGGGTAACACCTTCATCGGCAAAATTCCGAATTAGCGTTTCCGGAGAAGCACAAATTAATGTGGAAGCTGCCGAAACCGATAATTTCTCGAATTCAATCCAAGGTACTCCAATCGAAGCCGATTCATCAAATTATTTTACGGTAATAATTGAACTCAACGGATTATCCGCCGATACAAAGTATTATTACAGAGCACTTATTAATGGCGAACCAGCAGACGATGAAGAGAGATACTTTTTTACCTTTCCGGCGGAAGGAACAAGCATGAATTTCTCATTTGCATTTGGTTCATGCCAGCAAAGCGGTTCTTTTTTACCCAGCGATACAGATGCAGGAAATGTATTCCGGGAAATTATCAATCACGACATCCGCTTCTTCCTTCAAATCGGGGATTGGACTTATCCCGACACTACCGACTTACTGCCTCTCTCAGCAAATTTCTTTGCCAAAGATTATTCATTAGTGCAGAAAAGCTATTCGGCAAAATTCAACAAAGATTATCCCATGGATTCCCTTTTAAGAAGGGTGCCAATTGATTATGTTTACGACGACCATGATTATATGAATAACAATTCTTCCGCATTAACTTCGGCTTTTTACATTCCGCTTCGTCCAAGTCTTTTGGGCGATGATTTTATTGCTCTTGAGTTTTCGAACCCGGAAGGCGCCAGAGAGAACAGCATCAAAGGATATAAAGAAAACTTTCCTTCATACCCGCTGGTAAACGAATCGAGGGGAATTTATCATAAATTCTCTTTTGGAAATGCTGATTTTTTTGCACTCGATTTGAGAGCACAAAGGGACGGGGATTTAAACCCATTCTACAATACAGGAGTTGATGATCTATGGGATTTTGCTCCCGGTGAGAAACACACAATTTTAGGAAGGGACGATTCCCCCGGCGAAGGGGAAAATCAATTGGATTGGTTTTTAGAGGAATTGAAGAATTCCACAGCAACGTGGAAATTTATTATGAGTTCGGTTCCTTTCAATATTGGTCAAAGAAAAGTAATTCAAAAAGGTCTCGAATTGCAAGACAGTTTGCTGAGTTTACCCGAATTACCAGCAGATGTGCAAGGAATTTTTGCCGCGTTCGAAATTTCAGATGCTTGGGCAGGCTATCCGGCAGATGCAGATTCGATTCTTTCATTCATAAAAAATAACGGAATTGAAAATGTAATAATTATGAGCGGCGATTCTCATAACTCGGCAATGGACGACGGAACCAACGCTGGCTTGCCCGAAATTATGTCGGGGAATCTGGAAATCACAAACTCCAAAACGGTTTCTCTTATCGAAAGCTTCGATATTCACATTTGGAACAAAGGAGGACAAGGCATTACAACAGATGAATTCAACAATGCATTCGGTAAAATTACCGTATTTGGAGATGATTCCGTAACCCTCAGTCTTATTGATGAATTTGGAACACTATTTGCAGAACACACCATTATAAACAGCTCGACAAATATAAAAGAAGATTACGCATCACCTTCATCTTTCAGCTTGAATCAAAATTATCCCAATCCTTTTAATCCTTCAACAACCATTGAATTTAACTTGCCCAAAAGGGAATTTGCAAAATTGGAAATAATTAACGCCCTTGGTCAAAAAATAAAAACATTGCTTTCGGGAGAAACGGAAGCGGGAAAACACAGAGTTATTTTCGATGCCAAAAACCTCGCAAGTGGTATTTACTTCTATCGATTAACTGCAGGCACACTTTCACAAGTAAAAAAAATGATTTTAATGAAATAACAAAATAATTGGCGTCAAGGTTATCAAATTAAATTTCCGGATTAAAAAATTAAAATAATTTCATATTGGTCACCTTTCTCAGAACTCTTTTTATTTATTTTTATTTTTGTGTCATAATAAAACTATTTTACGGAGGATAGTAATGAATTATCCTGTTTGGGATGTTTCCTTTGGCTCGCCACTCTTAATTGCAATTGTCGCAATAGTTCACGTTTTTGTATCTCATTTTGCCGTTGGCGGCGGACTTTTCCTCGTCCTTTCGGAAAAAAGGGCTTACAAAAGAAATGACAATGTATTGCTCGAGTGGTTAAAAACCCATACAAAATTTTTCGTCTTACTTACTGTTGTGTTTGGTGTTGTAACGGGTGTTGGAATTTGGTTCACTATCGGATTGATACAACCTTCTGCCACCAGCACACTCATTCACTCTTTTGTTTGGGGATGGGCGATCGAATGGGTTTTCTTTTTCCTCGAGATAACCGCCGCGCTGCTTTACTTGTACGGTTGGGATAAAATTGACCGGGAAACACATATTTGGCTAGGTTGGATTTACTTTATTGCCGCTTTCTTGAGCATGGTTATTATCAACGGAATACTGGCATTCATGCTCACACCCGGCAGCTGGATTCAGTCTCATAAATTTTGGGAAGGATTTTTTAACCCTACTTATTTCCCCCAACTGTTTTTAAGATTCTCCTTTTCCATTGCGTTAGCTGGAGTTTATGCACTTGTAACTTCATCGCTGATGAAACCGGATGAAAAAGCCGGACTAGTAAAATGGAGTGTGGGATGGATAATTGCAGGATTCGTTTTCCTTCCGTTGTTTGCATATTGGTATTCATCAAACATTCCGGAATCCGTGTGGAATAATGCTCTCGGATTAATGCCAACTGCAACAAGTTATGCCGGACTCATAACCATCTTTGCAATCATTACTTTCCTTTTGTCATTGATTGCCTTATTTATTTCGAAGAAAGTAAACTTAATTTTCTCGCTTCTGATTTTCGTTTTTGCTTTCCTTACAATGTGGTCTTTCGAATTTATTCGGGAAGCAATAAGAAAGCCATTTGTAATTACCGATTATATGTATGCTAATTCCGTCTATCCCAACTCATTCGAAGGCGACGGTGGATTCTCGCCCGAAAACATTAACAGCAAAGGAGTCTTAAACTCAGCAAAATGGATAGATAGAGATAAGTTGAATAATATTATTGACAAAGGAGAACAGGTATTCAGGGTTGAATGTATGAGCTGTCACACAATTGACGGTTATCGCAGTATGAATAAATTACTTAACAAGAAGGGGTGGTCGAAAGAAAACTTTAATGCAATGTTAACCGGTTTGGAACATATGAATAATGGAACAATGCCTCCTTTTGTAGGGAATGAAGATGAAAAGACTGCTTTGAGTGAATTTATTTATTCAAAAGTTAGTGTAAATGAAACCCTGAATCTTTCGGGTAAAGATTTATTCGGCAAATATTGCAGTTCGTGCCATCAATATGATGACGAAGATCCTTTGTTCCTTGCCTTATCAGGCAGTGATGATGAAGATATTATTGAATATGCATCGGACTTGAATGGAAATAATGAGTTAATGCCACCGCTGGTTATTAAAGAAAACGATCTGAAAAAATTAGCTGCATGGATAAAAATTCAGTTCAATGAAAATTGAGAGGTTTTAAAATGGATTATCAAACAATAATTCCCAGCCCGGATGCAATAGCACTGCCGGCACCATATTGGTTATTTAAGCTGTTATTAGTTCTTACATTTGTACTGCATATTGTTGCTATGAACATTTTGGTTGGCGGAAGTTTTATAGCCGTAGTTACAAAATTCAGACAAAACAAAAATCAATATTTCGATTTATTATTCAAAGACATTACTAAAAAGTTACCAAACTTTATGGCGGCTACAATAACTTTAGGAATTGCGCCGTTATTGTTTCTGCAAGTTATTTACGGTCAGTATTTTTACACATCGTCCGTTATAATTGGATGGAGTTGGTTTTCCGTTCTAATAATTCTTGTTTTAGCATATTACGGACTTTACTTAGTTTCATTTAAAAATGAACGACTCGCCGATTTAACAAAGTGGATTTTGAGTTTATCACTATTATTCTTTTTCATAATCGGATTCATCTATTCGAACAACATTACGCTTATGTTGAAACCGGAATACTGGGCTCAAAAATATTTTAACGATCCCACAGGACATAATCTCAATTTGGGAGAACATTCACTAATAGCCAGGTATTTACATTTTATGGTTGCCGCTGTTTCAATAGGCGGACTACTTGTTGCTTTAATCGGTGTTTTCAAAAAAGGTGATGACAATTATGCCGGATTTTTAAGGAACTTCGGTTTAAAATGGTTCGCAAACGGAACGATGGTTCAAGTGGTTGTCGGAATAATTTTCCTTATGATGCTGCCCAAACTGCAAATGAAATTATTTATGGGTGGTGATGTTCTGGCGACTATTCTATTTGTGGTATCAATAGTTATAACTGCCTATGTAATCACAGCGGCAATAAAAGGATCCCGTTCCGGAGATAATTCAAAGGCCATTTACATCTCCTCTGTATTTACATTTGTTTTAATATTGCTTATGGCAATAATGAGAGATATTTTAAGGGACAGTTATCTTTCCGGTTACTTCAATTCATCTCAATTTACTATTTCCACTCAATGGGAAGTTTTGCCTCTGTTTTTGGTTCTCTTTATTGCCGGATTAGCATTGTGGTATAAAATGTTGAAAAGGTATTTTCAAACAAGCAATTAAAAAAAGCGCCGCGAAAAGCGGCGCTCAATTTTATTTATGCCAAACCGGAATTCTTCCGGGAGTCCAAGGACCCGCAATATCTTCCAACTTATTCTCAAGCGGAATTATTTCTTCGGTATAAATTCTTTTTACTTCATCTAATACCGGAGGGAATTCTTCGACTAACACATCGTATGCAGTCTGTTCCGTTTGAGTGATTGGAGCAGTTGATCTCCAATGTGTATAAGCTAACACACCGAGTCTTTCCCTAAGCGGCACATGCTGCGGGGGCACTTCCTCTTGGGAAGCTTTGGAGGGTTGTCCATTGAATTTGAACATCACATCATCCAACTCCCTCGCAATTTTTTCCGCACTGCTTAACAGTTCAAAATCTGCTGCCGGAGTTACCAACAGAGCTTGTCTGAGGCTTTCTACTCTCTTAATAAGTTTCTGAGTGAACCTTTCGGTACCGCGCATAACTCTGGCTAATTCATTTGCTTTCTTTTGGAATGCCACCAAATCATTTCTGTCTGCTTGAGGTAAAGTAGAATTACGCAGCACTTTAGTTTCGAACCAAACCGGACCGGCAAGTTGCTTCATACCATCACGATTAACCAATGCCATTTCAACGGAATACTTACCTGGAAGAACAAGCGTGGAACCTCTTTCCCTTTTGGTGGGATTGAATTTGTCAACCTCTTTGGGCGCTGAAGAATAATATCTGAGATCCCAAGTAATTCTTTTTATTCCCTTTGAAGCAGGCTTGGTAAGTTTACGAACTACATTACCCGATTCGTCTTTGATTGTAAACAACAAATAAGGGGATACTTCGGCTTTCTCTTTTCTCAAATCATCGTAAGAAGGCTGAGGTATCGGCTCACCTTTTTTGAATAGCTCTTTTTCTTTCTTCTTTCTTATTTGTTTAAGAGTTTTGGGAACATCTTTCACATAATAAGTAAAAGTAGCTCCGAATGGAGGATTTGGCGCCTTGAAGTAAGTTGAACCTTGTCCGTATTTTCCGGAAGTTTGCATATACATCAATACATCGCCAAGCGGGAAAATATGCCCGTCTTTATTGAGCAAATCTTTGTTAACTTCTCTTAGAGCGGAATAGTCATCCAGCACATAGAATCCTCTTCCGAAAGTAGCTAAAACCAAATCCGATTCCCTTTTTTGAATTGCAATATCCCTTACTGCAACGTCCGGAATTCCGGATTTTAATTGAATCCATTTCTCCCCGCCGTCCAGAGTAAAGAATATTCCAAATTCTGTTCCCGCAAAAAGAAGATTCGGATTTACAAAATCCTGTTCAATGGAATGAACTGTTCCGTTATCCGGGAGATTGCCGGAAATTGATTCCCAAGTCTCACCTTTATCAGTGCTTTTAAGAATATAGGGTTTGAAATCATCCCTTTTTCTATTGTCGAACGAAGCATATACAACATTCTCGTCGAATCTGTCTGCAAAAATATCGCTCACGTAAGTATATTTGGGCACATCCGGGAATTCATCAAATTTTGTCCAATTCATAGCATCTTCGGTTCTCTGGATCACTCCGTCATCAGTTCCGACATAAAGGAGATTTTCTTTTACGGGAGATTCAACCAGCGAAACTGCAGTCCCATAAAGCGATGTGGAAACATCTTTTCTTACTGCGTCAATACTCCAATACTTACCCATTACCTTAAAACTGTTTCTGTCTATCTGGGCAGTAATATCGTCGCTTATCACTTGCCATGAATTCCCCTGGTCGTCGCTACGGAAAACTTTATTGGCGGCTGTATACAACCTTTTATGATTATGAGGGGAAATAATCAAAGGAGTATTCCAATTCCATTTGTAGGTTTTTTCACCTTTTCTAGGTTCCGGACGAATGGAAATTCCTTCTCCGCTTTTTCTGTCGTAACGAACCATATTTCCGTATTGTGCTTCCGCATAAACAATGTTCGGATCGGTAGGATCAATGGCAGTCCAAAATCCATCTCCGCCGTTTGTAACATACCAATCGGAATTCACTATTCCGTCTCTACTTAGTGTTTGGGAAGGTCCTCCAAAACTACTGTTGTCCTGTGTACCTCCGTAAATATTATAAAATGGAAAATCGTTGTCTACATTTACCCTATAAAATTGAGTGACGGGTAGATTTTCGAAGAAATCATAATTTTTCCCACCGTCGTAGGAAACATAAACACCACCGTCACCACCAATTAGAAAATGTTTTGGATCATCGGGGTCAATCCACATTGCATGATCATCAACGTGTCTATTATTATTACCCAATACTTTCCAAGTCTTTCCTCCGTCTTCCGTAAAGCGGGTAACTGTTTGTGGTGAATAGACCTTATTAACGTCTTTCGGATCGCAATAGATCTCATTGTAATACTGTCCTGAGGAATGATAATCACTCATCTTTTTCCAACTTGCACCTCTGTCTGTGCTTCTAAAAAAGCCGCTACTACCTTCCTCCGCTTCAACTATTAAATAAACCACATTATGATCAACAGGAGAAACTGCGATGCCCATTCCACCGATATCAACATGAGGTAAACCTTTCATTATTTTTTCCCATGTTTCTCCTCCGTCCAAAGAACGGAAAACGGCAGATTCAGGTCCACCACTAATATGTGTCCAAACATGTCTTCTTCTTTGTTCCGAAGTTGCGTACATGATATCCGGGTCAACGGGATCTATTACCACATTATTCACACCGGTATTTTCGCTTATTTCTAAAACTTTCTTCCAATTCTTTCCTCCGTCGGTGGTTTTATATAATCCTCTGTCTCCACCGGGACCCCAAATTGAACCTTCTGCAGCAACAAAAACTATATTCGAATTTCTGGGATCAATTACAATTCCGCCTATGTGCCGGGAATCTTTAAGTCCCATATTTTTCCAGCTTTTTCCGCCATCTTCCGATTTATAAACTCCGTTGCCATAACCGATGGCTCTTTGGTGATTGTTCTCGCCGGTACCGATCCATACAACATTTGTATTATTGGGATCGATAGTAACGACACCAATTGAATATGCACCGTATTTGTCGAATACAGGTTTCCAGGTAACACCTGCATTTGTGGTTTTCCATACGTGTCCCGCAGCGGCGGCTACATAAAATTCGCTATGGTCGTTCGGATTAACAGCGAAATCTGCAATTCTACCCGAAGTGAAGGCCGGTCCGACAGAACGGAATTTTAATCCCGAAAATGTGGATGCCGACATTGGGTCTTTCTTTCCCTCCGATTGTCCAAAGAGTGAAATCCCAGTTAAAAGGATGATGATTATTAGTGAGTGGAACCTTTTCATTTATTACCTCTGATTTATTGAGATTTATGTGTTTAATTGAAATGTGCTTAAATTTGTTTGTAAAATTAATTTTATTACTTATTTATTTACAAAATATCAAAATTATGAAGGTATCGCAAATAAGACGCTTGGAAGAATTGGAAAGTTTCATTAAAGAAAATGAAGCTACGGTTTGTTACTTTTCTACACAGGATTGCAATGTATGTAAAGTTCTTAAACCCAAATTGATAGATTTTTTGGAAGAAAAATTTCCGAAGATAAAGTTTTCGTACATCGATTTGAACGAAGCAAAGGAAATATCGGGACAACTCGGCATATTGGCAGTACCTACAATCATATTCCATTTTGAAGGGAAAGAGTTTTTACGTAAATCCAGGAATATTAACTTCCATGAATTGGAAGATCAATTAACACGAATTTATAATTTAATTTTCGAATAAAAATGAAAAGCCCAAGAAAAATATTTGAAAAAGAAAAACTCCTTTTTGGAATGGTGCACACTCTTGCTTCGCCGGGAACACCTAAATATGGCTCTAATGTAGAGGAAATTATAGATACGGCATTATCCGAAGCGGAAATTTTATTCAATAATAATTTCGACGGAATCATTATCGAAAACATGCACGATGTTCCATATTTAAATAGAAATGTCGGTCCGGAAGTAGTTTCCCTAATGAGCATTATAGGATATGAAATAAAGAAGGAATTCCAAAAGCCCGTTGGAATTCAAATACTAGCCGGAGCAAACAAAGAAGCACTTGCGGTTGCAAAAGCTGCCGGATTGGATTTTATTCGTGCCGAGGGTTTTGTTTTTTCCCACATTGCAGATGAAGGATTAATGAATTCGGATGCTGGGGAATTACTCAGGTACAGAAAACTTATCGATGCGGAAGACATTTTGATTTTTACCGATATAAAGAAAAAACATAGCTCGCATAATATAACTGCAGATGTGGATATTGTGGAAACCGCAAAAGCAGCCGAGTTCTTTTTGAGCGACGGATTGATAATCACCGGTAAATCCACAGCGCAAGAAGCAGATATAAACGAAATTAAAAACGTATACGAAAATACAAGCCTGCCTGTCTTGATCGGCTCAGGAATAACCGAAGAAAATCTGGAAAATTATTTTCCCTATGCAAATGGTTTTATTGTCGGTTCATACCTTAAAGAAAACTCCGATTGGAAAAACAGGATTGATTCAAAAAGAGTTTCCAAATTGAGTGAAAAGTTCAACAGGTTGGCAGAAAAATTTCAATAAATTCAATTTTAATATAATTTTATAAATTATTTGCGAATGACAAATAATTTGAATCTTAATAACTTCAAATTATATTTAAAGGCTTAATTAAGATTAATGCTGTTAATTTGGAAAAAACTACTGAAAATATCGATAACGGAAAAATAACAAGCGAAGAATCCCTACCAATAACAAAGAAAAAGATTTTCCGCTCCGTTAAAAAAATAGAGAAAGTTAAATTTCTTAACATAGTCCACAATTTAACTTCTACAGATGAACAATATTTATATTGGAACGAGCCTGCATTCGGATTTTCATTTATTGCAATTGGTAAATGCATTTCAATTAAAAGTAACGGTCCGGACAGGATTGAAGAAACGGAAAAACTGATTTCCTTTCTAAAAGATTCAATTGTAAGCAACGAAGATGAGTTCAATCTTACTTCTCTCCCTCTCTTTTTGGGCGGTTTAAAATTTGCTCCCAATGGGAACAGTGAACTCTGGAAAGATTTCAATGATTCGGAATGGTTTATTCCCAAAACTATTCTTCTAAAATATGATAAGGAATACTATCAGGTTACTTCTGTTTATTCCGATGATGAGTCTGAGCTTTCAACTGCAGAAATATCTTTCGAGCAATTAAATTCACTTGCGGCAAACGGTTACCCGGAATTTAAATCAGCAAAAATTGTCGATTCGAATATTGATGACAACTACGAATTTGAATTTTGGAAAGATATGATAAACAGCGCTCTCGAAAGTATTGACAACAAGCAGATTCACAAAGTTGTACTCTCCCGAGAAGTTCAATTGCTGCTGGACAGAGAGCCGGACATAGATATTCTTTTGAAACAATTGGCAGACCGTTATCCTTATTGCTATATCTTTGCATTCAGAAAAAACGGTTCAATATTTTTCGGAGCTTCTCCGGAAAGATTGGCAAAGTTTTCGGGCGGAACTGTTGAAGCAGATGCTTTGGCCGGATCTTTTCCACGCGGAAGAACACTCGAAGAAGATATTCAATTGGAAAAAGAATTATTAAGTAACGAGAAAAATTTGAACGAACAGAAAGCAGTAGTCGACTTCATTAAATCTTCTTTCTCAAAATTTTCAGTTGATATTACTTACCCGGAAGAACCCATAATCAGAAAACTTCCGAATATTCAGCATCTTTGGACTCCGATTAAAGCAAAAATCAATAGCGATAAACCGATACTCTCTTTCTTGAAAGAAGTTCATCCCACACCGGCAATTTGCGGAGCACCTTGGTCGACTGCAATGTCAACTATCTTGAATAAAGAGAAACATTCCCGGGGTTTATTCACCGGTGCAATCGGATGGTTTAATTTAAAGAATGAAGGAGAATTCGCAGTTGCAATCAGAAGCGCACTGCTTAAAGGGAAAAACGTTTATGCATTTGCCGGTTGCGGAATTGTTCAAGGCAGCGACCCAAACACCGAATTCGAAGAAACTAAATTAAAGTTAAGACCAATCCTTAACCTCTTCGACTATGAAGAAAAAGATAAATCTTAATTACTATTTCAGCCAGGTTTTTGTAAAGCAACTCAAACGGTTGGGTGTAAAGGATGTTTGTATTTCTCCCGGATCGCGCAACACTCCTTTAACAATGGCTTTCGCTAACGAAAGAGGAATCAAGAAACATATAATCATTGACGAAAGATCGTCGGCTTTTTTTGCTTTGGGAATAGCAAAGGCAAAAGGAATTCCGGCTGCAATTCTTACAACTTCGGGCACTGCAACTGCAGAACTTTATCCGGCAATTATTGAAGCATACAATTCGAGAATTCCTTTGATAGTAATTACCGCAGACCGACCACCCGAATTGATTGACACCGGGGCTAATCAAACCATTCATCAAGCAAATATGTACGCAAATCATATTCGCTTGTTTGTGGATGCGGGTTTGCCTAAAATTAATAATCTTGCTTTGAAGAGAATTCAACAAAAAGCAACCGATCTTTTTCTTTCGGCATCCGTAAAAGATAGAGGTCCCGTTCACATAAACTTTCCATTCAGAAAACCTTTGGAGCCATTCTCGTTTAATGCCGAACTTGAGAAAGATGTTCATGATTATTACCTAAAAAACGATGCCTCAGGTAAATCACTTAAATTGAAACGAGGAGAAATCAAACCTTCGTTGGTAAAAAAAATCAAGAATGCTGAAAGACCTTTGATTTTAGCAGGACTTGATAATTATGATGATGATTTTGCGGAACAAGTAATCAATCTTTCCTATAAAATGAATGCGCCAATCATTGCCGATATTTATTCCAATTTAAGATTCGGAAACAATTGCGAAAATATAATATCGCAAGCAGGTAATTTTTTAAGATCGAAAGAAATAGATAAAAAATTTGAACCCGATTTAATCATTCAATTTGGAAATGCTCCTACTGTAAATTCTCTATTGGAATTTTTCAAAAATGTTGATGCATATAAAATAGGAGTGAATGAATACGGTGAATTGAAAGACCCGTCGAGAACTACGAATAAATTATTAAATTATTCACCGGCAAAGTTTTGTGCCGAGATTGCCGGCTCGATTGATGAAAGCAAAAATAATGATTGGTTGAATTTATGGCTCGAAAAAGAAAAAGAAACGGAAAAAATATTGTCGGCAAAAATTGACAATAAAGACTTATCCTTCGAACCGGTTATTCACAAAACTTTAATTTCGAATATTAAAGCAGGTTCTATTGTTTTCATTTCCAACAGTATGCCCGCAAGGGATACCGACTTCTTTGCAGGCAAAGGCACAAAAAAATTAACCTTCTTTTCCAACAGAGGCGCCAGCGGAATTGACGGCATTATTTCAACTACGGCAGGAATTGCTTCGGCGTTGAAGAAAAGAGTTTATTTGGTTATTGGCGATCTTGCTTTTTTTCACGATTCCAATGGTCTTTGGTTATTAAAAGAATATAAAATTCCCCTTACAATCATACTCGTCAACAATTCCGGAGGAGGGATATTCAGGCTGCTTCCCATCTCGCAAGAGGAAAAGCATTTCGAAGAATTTTTCACTACCGATCCAGGAATAACTCCGGAAAAGTTTGCACAGCTATATAATCTGCATTACTATCTTGCAAAGGATACTGTTGAATTTGCAAATATGTTGAAGGCAAAAAAGAATCCGGAAGATTCGGAAATAATCGAGATAAGAACCGATTCCAAATCCTCAGTTGAAGGAAGGATAAAAATCTGGAATGAAATAAAAAAATCGTTCGGTAATTGAAGTGAATTTCACCTCTTCACAAGGAATAAAATTCCATTACGAATTCAGTGCTGCAAAGGATAAATCGATCCCCCTCCTGTTTTTGCATGGTTTCTCAGGTTCATCAAAGGACTGGAATTTTATCAAAGAGAAGCTCAAGAACAAATATGATATTTACACTATAGATTTAATCGGGCACGGATTTTCGGATTCACCGGCAGATGGTGCATTTTATAGCACATCAAACCAGATTAATTATTTACAGGAGTTCGTCGAAAATGTAATTCAAACAAAGCCTGTAATAATAGGATATTCCATGGGGGGGAGATTAGCTCTTCAGTTCGGAATTAAGCATCAAGATTTACTTTCGGGACTTATAATTGAAAGCTCAACTCCCGGAATTGAAGATATAAATGAAAAGGGAAAGAGGAAAGAGTGGGATGAATCAATTGCGAGGATGATACAAGAAAGAGGCATCGAATACTTTGCCGAACATTGGATAAATTTGCCTATTCTGAAGGACTCCTATCGAAATGCAAATCTTCCTTTTCAAAGCATCATTAACTCGAAGGTTCAAAATAATCCTACCGGACTCGCAAACAGCATAAAATTTTTTGGAACCGGAACTATGCCGCAGTGTTGGGATAAGTTAAACTCTCTTAAAATTCCGGTAGGAATAATTTATGGGGAAAGGGATACCAAGTATGAAGAGATTTCGCGAAAGATAGCCGGACAAATAAGCGACTCAGTGTTGTATCCTATTCAGAGCGCCGGACATATCGCTCATTTAGAAAAACCTGAGGAATTTATTAATTTTGTTGATCAATTTTGCGACAAATTAAAATCGAAAGGATAAAATGAAATTCAATTGGGAAAAAGCCAAAGATTACACTGATATCATCTATGAAAAGATGGATGGTATAGCTAAGATAACGATTAATCGTCCGGAAAAGAGAAATGCATTCCGGCCCGAAACAGTATTGGAAATGTACGATGCGTTCATCGACGCAAAGGAAGATACAAACATTGGTGTTGTTTTGCTGACCGGATACGGTCCGGCAAAAGACGGCAAATATGCTTTTTGTTCCGGAGGTGACCAAAGCGTACGCGGCGATAAAGGATATGTTGGAGGAGACGGTGTTCCAAGACTTAACATACTCGAGGTGCAAAAACTTATTCGCAGTATGCCAAAACCTGTTATCGCGCTCGTAGCCGGTTATGCTATAGGAGGCGGACACGTGTTGCATGTTGTCTGTGATTTAACGATTGCAGCAGACAATGCGATCTTCGGACAAACCGGACCCAAAGTTGGCAGCTTCGACGGTGGTTTTGGTGCAAGTTACTTAGCTCGATTGGTTGGGCAAAAGAAAGCCAGAGAAATTTGGTATTTATGCCGTCAATACAACGCAGAAGAAGCATTGGCCATGGGATTGGTGAATAAAGTTGTTCCTGTAGAAAAACTTGAAGAAGAAGGCGTTCAATGGGCAAAAGAAATTCTGGAAAAAAGTCCGTTGTCTATTCGTCTCTTAAAGTCTGCCTTCAATGCTGAACTCGACGGTCAGGCAGGTATTCAGGAATTAGCAGGAAATGCAACTCTGCTTTACTATATGAGCGAAGAAGCTCAGGAAGGTAAAAAAGCATATAACGAAAAAAGAAAACCGGATTTCTCAAAATTCCCGAGAGTACCTTAGTGATAAAATCTTCGGCAGAAAATATCAGTTTTGCAGATAAATGGATTATGGCAAGCAGACCCAAAACCCTGCTTGCCGCATTTGTTCCGGTAATTATTGGAAGTGCATTGGCATATTCCGTGGGAAAATTTCATCCTCTCGCGGCATTAGTTGCACTTGTGTGTTCATTGCTTATTCAAATAGGAACTAATTTCGTTAACGACCTATACGATTATCTTGCCGGGACAGACAACGAAGAAAGAGTTGGACCGACAAGAGTTCTAGCCGCAGGCTTTGTTTCCGTTAAAGAAATGAAAATAGCCATTGCTCTTGTTTTCGGGTTAACTTTTCTTTTGGGTTTATATTTGGTTTATATGGGCGGATGGATAATTTTGTTGATCGGCGTGCTGTCAATACTCGCGGGAATTGCTTACACTGCAGGGCCATTCCCTTTGGCATATAACGGTTTAGGAGACATATTTGTTTTTGTATTTTTTGGTTTGATTGGTACTGCCGGCACGTACTATGTACAAGCTTTGGAATTATCAACCTTATCAATTTTAACGGCCATTCCGGTTGGAGCTCTGATTACAAATATTTTGATTGTTAATAATTACAGAGATATTGAAACGGACAAAGCCAACGGGAAGAATACTCTTGCTGTAATCTTCGGAAAGAAATTCAGCAGACTTCAATATTTATTTTTTCTGATACTTTCATATTCAATACCGGTATTTCTTTTTATTTTTTTCAAACAAAGTATTTTTGTTTTTCTCCCTTTGCTTAGTCTTCCATTAGGCATAAAATTAATTAAAATGATTTATACATACGAAGGTTCTCAATTAAACACAACTCTTGAACTGACTGCAAAACTATCCGGAATTTACGGAATACTTTTTGCAGCCGGACTTATCTTATGAAAATTAGGAACATTAAATGCCATTTAAGGAATTATCAACTCGATATTCCTTTCCAAAATTCGAGAAGTACTTTTACTTCACGGAATACTATTATTTTGCAAGCTTTTGTGAAGGATTTGGGTTTTGTATTAGCAGAGGCTGCCCCTCTGGACAATTACGGCAAATTCACTTTTGAGCAAACTTTGGAAAGATTGAATGAATATTATTCAAAATTAAGAGATATCGATTTTTATTCCATTCCGGAATTAATTGACGCAGAGGATAACCCTTCCATCAGATTTGCTTTATCTCATATTTACGATTCCCTTACACACGATGTCAACTTGAAACAGACTGCATTCAAGGTTTCCGTTTGTGCCCTTACAAGTATAGATAAATTGGAAGAATTTATTGAGAGGAGTCGTTATCGCAGAATAAAAGTAAAACTGGGAATACTTCCATTCGAAGATGAGCTTGAAATACTGAAGCGATTTCAAAGTAATAACAATGGGAAATTCACAAAGCTAAGACTCGATCCAAACGAGAGTTATGATTTTGAACAAATTCAATTGTTGGAGAAAAATTTATCCAAAGAAAATATAGAATACCTGGAACAACCTGTTAAAGATATTGATAAGTTAATAGAAATTGCAGACAACAGTACCTTTGACATAGCCGCGGATGAATCGATATATGTCGAAGAAAGTCTTCCTAAAATAAAAGAATCGAAAATAAAATATTTGATTGTTAAGCCGGCACTATTTGGAGCAAGAAGCGATATCGAAAAGAAATTGACAATGGAGGGTAAAACACTGATCTTTTCTTCGGCATTCGAGAGCTCTGTTGGTTTTAATTACGTTAACTATTTGGCTTATAAATTCTCACCCGAAGTGGTTCATGGGTTCGGAACTTATAAATTCATGTCCGAACAAAGCCGTGCAATTGATTTCAACATAAACGAAACGGTTTATGAAATGTACTTCCCAATGAATTTGTTGTTTCTCAATGATTAAAGAATTCTTTCATAGTAAAATTTCTTTCCCCGAAAAGTTCGCGGTAGTTGACCCCGTTAACGGAACCTACTTTTCAAATATTCATTTTCAGATAGCCGTGGAAGAAAAATTTTTAGAAGAAAATAACTTGAGGGACACGAAGTTACTGGGGATACAAAGCAAGAATTGTAAAAAATATGTCTACTTAATTTATGCATGCTGGAAGAATGGAATAGTTCCGGTTCTTTTTAATTACCGCTGGACTCCGGAAGAAACGAAGGAGACTGCGAAGCATTATGGTATAGAATCTATTATCAAGATAAACGACTCTGCCGGAATCGATTTTGATATTTTGAGATTTGATAATTCCATTCCAAATGATTACTCCGGGTTGGGTAATACGGCTGCAGTTATATTTACATCCGGCTCAACCGGAATACCGAAAGCCGTAAGTATATCTTTCGATAATTTGGAAAATAATTTTCGCAAAATTAAATCTTTGATCAATCTAACCGAAGATGATGTTTGGTTGGCTTCCCTTCCTTTTTATCACGTTGGCGGATTTGCAATAATTGCCAGAGCATTATTAGGGGAAAACACTCTCGCAGTTCCTTTTACTCTTAAACCGGATAGAATATTGCAAGCAATTCATTTTTTGAAACCAACTATTATATCATTAGTCCCTACTATGCTGAAAGATTTAATGGAAGCGGATTTGAAAGCATTGCAAAAATTCAAAGCCGTGTTTGTAGGGGGCGCAAAAGCAGATAACGATTTAATTATAACAGCAATAAATTCGGGTTTGAAGATAATCAATGTATACGGCTCGACGGAAACAACCTCGATGATTGCCGCAGCAAATCATAATGATCTTTTGTTCGACCCGGAAACTTCGGGCAGACCTTTGGAGGGAGTAGCAATCAAAATTTTTGATGAACAAAAAAACACTTTACCGACGGGACGGGAGGGAATAATAGGAATCAAAAGTGATACTATTGCTCAAGGATATCTACTGAAAAAAGATGAATGGGAAAATCGATTTGTTGATGATTTCTTTCTGACGGGAGATTACGGAAAACTGAGTCATGATGGAATGTTATACATTTCCGATAGAAAAGAAAATTTGATTATATCCGGCGGGGAAAATATTCGACCTTCCGAAGTGGAGTCGGCAATTTTGAATATCGACGGAATAGAGGATGTATATGTTTGCGGCATTAAAGATAATAAATGGGGGGAAATAGTTTCCGCACTTCTGGTTTCAAATAAAAAATGGCAGAGTGAAGACCTCAAACTGAAATTTAAGGAGATCCTCAGCTCATACAAAATACCGAAAAGAGTAGCTTTCGTTAAAGAAATTCCCAGAAATGAAATGGGGAAAATCATCAAATCCGAGGCAATTAAAATTATAATGAATTCGGGAATTTCACTTTAAGTGATTTTCCAATCTTTCCTTCAATTCTTTGGGCAGTTCAATTTTTTCAAATGTTTTCTTGCTTACCGAAACATGTACGGTTTTAACGGAACAACAGATTTTTTCCCCTTTGATAACTTCATAATTTAATTCGAAGGAAGATTTCTTTAACGAAGAAACTTTAATTTGGACTTCCACTTCATCCGAAGTGACAAGGGGATTGAAATAATCTGCCTCCGAATGAATGATAGGAAGAACAACTTCTTGATTTGTAAATACATTTTGTTCCGGAAAGAGGTGTTCGAGGAATAATTCATAGGCTTTGTGCGTAACCCGATATATATTTCCGTAGAACATTATTCCGGCGGGATCGCAATCATAAAAATTTATTCTTTCTTTGATTTTAAACATTTAATTCACTCGCTAAAGTTTTATTTAGTAAATTTCGATTTTCTAAATATACTAATTGATTGGATTAAATGGATATATTAACAATTGCTGCAATTGTAATCCTGCTGGCAATAGGATTTAATTTCTACACAAAAAAAACGGCAAAGAAATCTATCGGTAAAGAAATTGATTTTAATCAATTACCCGCAGATTTTGCAAATAAAATTAAAAACAAGTTTTTGATACTTTTTTTCACTTCGGATAGTTGTTCCAATTGCAAAATACAGGAAAGATTATTCGACGAGATGGAAGGAATAAGAAATCACCTGCTGTATATTGATACGAAAAGCGATCATGAATTGGTCAATTACTTTGGAATAAAAGGCACTCCCACTTTAATTACAGTAAAAAACAACAAAATAATTGATAACTTGGTTGGTGTTCAAAACAAAACGGTTCTCGAACGGTATTTAAATGAAAATTAAAGCAATAATCATATTGATTGTGATTTCAACGTTAGCTTTTGCCCAATCTAAAACTGAGGTCAAGAATACTTATTACAGAAACGGCAAACTGAAAAGCACCGGACAATATGTTAACGGAAAACTGAACGGTTTTTACAGGGAATATTATGAGGATGGGAGTTTATGGAAAGAATGGAATTTTGTTAACGGATTGGAAGAAGGTATTTCCACTTGGTATTTCCCCACCGGCACGGTGAGTATGATATGGAATTATGTTCATGGTAAGATAGAGGGAACTGCAAAATGGTTTTACCAGGATGGAAATATTTGGGCTGAAGCAAATTATAAAAACAATGTACGTGAAGGCTTTACAACGGTATATTACCCTACAGGGGAAATACAAGGGATATGGTCATACAAAAACGGAAAGTTAAATGGCGTTTCCAAAATTTATTTCAAGAATGGAAATGTTGAAGTTGAAAAAAATTATGTGGATGGCAAACTCGAGGGAATTAGCAAGGTTTATTATGATTTCGGACAGGTTGCGTTAGAAGCAAACTATAAAAATGATGTGTTGGACGGTATATCTTACCTCTATTATCAGGATGGTTCAATTAAAGTGATTGACACTTATAATCAAGGGCAGATAGTAAAAAGAATCAGATACGATGAGGTTGGCAATTTCGATAAAGTGGAAGAGAGTTTTACAAATTATTATGACGAAGGGACAATAAGATCGAAGCTTCATTTTAAAGAAGGAATGAAAGAAGGCATAATAATAAATTATTACAAAAGCGGTTATGCCAAGGAAATTTTGAATTACCATTTCGATAGATTAGACAGCACTTGTGTTTATTATTACGACGGAGGACTTCTTGCACGCAAAACGGATTACGTAATGGGCATAAAGGAAGGAGAAGAAAAAATATATAACACAAAAGGCATACTAATTGAAGAAAACAATTATTTGAATGGCAACTTGGACGGAATAGTAAAAAAATATTACTCTACCGGAGAACTAAAATCCATTCTTAATTATAGAAATGCTAAATACGACGGTGTACAAAAGCATTATTACAAAAACGGAAATATTATGAGCGAATCCTCGTTTGTTGACGGAAACAAATCCGGGATTTCAAAATTCTTTTACCCCAACGGTTTTATTTCTGATTTCTACGTATTTAAAAACAACTTGCTCGAAGGCAAATGCATGAGTTATTTCCCGAATGGTAGAATTAAAAGGGAAACAGAATATAAAGCCGGATTATTACTTTGGGAAAAGAGATATGACGAAAAGGGAAATCTTATTCAGAATAATTTCACTTTAAAATAGGAATTATCTTACCATCTTGCCCTACTTCTATTTTCGCTTCTTCAAATTCATCAAGTTCGGTTATTTCTTTCGCATTTCCATCTTGGTCAATTAAAGCAACTACCCCGCCATTGAAAATCCATTTACCTTGTTCCGGCACAACGTTCTTATATAAAATACAGTATGGTGAATTGTTAATTATCCCGGCTGAATAAATAAATTTGTCATCCGAATAAAACTTCAACTCTTGTGTCAACCCGGGATAATTGATGATTAAGACGTACTTTTTACTATTCAATAAAATCTTTTCACCATAAAATTCAATATTGTCATAATTCCCGGGAAGAGTTGCGAGAACTTTAAATTGGGAATCAAAAAATAAAGTCTTACCATTCAATTTATTGTTTACTATCTCGGTTCCGGAAACAATTACATCCCCCTCATTTTCAATTACTTTTATTGCAGATATTGCTTTTAATTTTAATGTGCTTTGCATTTCAATTCCGCTTGTGTTAATTCTATAAACCTCGCTCCCTTTCAGATGAGGGTCCGATAGAATTAAAATGATATCGCTTTGAGCTTTCGAAAAGTAAATGCTTCTTTCGTATTCAACGGAAAGTTTGCCCAACAAAAATAATTCGTTATACTTCAACCCGTTTTTATAAACTTCAACCGTTGCGAAAATTGAATTGATAATAAACAAAACACCACGATTATCAACCACTGCATTAGGATATGGAATATCGTAGTCCACCTTTTTCGTGACCGAATATTGAAATCTATCTCCGTCGAAAACATTAAATTTAACTACCGCATTTTCTCCCGGCAGACGGGAGGCTTGAATAAGTTTACGTTCAACTTTGTAGTTTTGAGCAAATAACGTGACCTGAATTAAAAATAATATGACAAATATTCTTCTCATTTCAACAGTATCATCTTGTGATGTTTGAAAATTCCTTTATAAGTAATTCTTGTAAAATAAATTCCGGAAGAGAATTCAGCAGCATTCCAATTAAACGAGTTCATCCCTTCAGGATATACGGAAGAGTAACTATCAACAATCTGCCCGAGAATATTAATTATCTCAATTCGTACCCGGGATTCATTTGGCAAATAAAAATTTATTTTCGTAGATGCATTGAACGGGTTGGGATAATTTCCGATTATGCTGAATTCATTGGGGAATACATTCAATTTATCTTTATTTACACTTGTAATTATATCCAGATATTCCCTGCTTGCCCGTAGCAATTCGACCATCTGGGAAACCGATCCCATAGATTCCACAGCAAAGGCTGCATAAACCATTCCACCGGGGAGAAATGATTCTCCGAAATTACCGCGATATCCTATCACGCTATTCATAAATGTGGTGAGGTCAACCCTCTGATATTCATAATGCATCAATATTTCACCTCCATTAACGGGGTCTACATCATCCGGATAATTATTTGGATAGGTTTGACCGAAGCTTAAATATAATCCCTCGAACGGAGTGGCATTAACCCCAAAGATTCTGTTCATAGAAGAATTGCCGTCATATACATATTTAGATTTCAAATATTGATGATAAAAAAGAGTATCGGTTAATTCGCTATTCGAGTGGTGCCTATCCAAATCCCAACCTAATTCGCTTCCGCTGATAAATAACTTTCCACCGTTTTCCAAATACTGAGCAACTTTAGCTTGTTCCGCCGACGTTAAGGTATTATCTTGAGTCGATTCATCTCCCAAATACCAAATTACCCAATCATAATTTCCCAATTTTACTTCTTCCTTTAAAACAGCTTCGTTAGAGCACGACGAAACAATTGAACTATCGAGCAATGTAAGTGCTATAAAATATTTTGCTGTAAATGAATGAGTAGGAAATTGCCATCCTCCGGAACCACCGTATCTATCGAAGCCGTCAACCAATAGAACATTTGGATAATTGTTTATGTCGGAATAGGTACTCCTCGCATAAATATCGCTCGGTTCGCTTTCATTCCCCGCAGAATCGACTGCAGTTAAATAAAAGAAATAAATATCTTCCGTAGTGGGTTCTGCGAATTCCTCAGGCGAAATAAAGGTATGCTCGGTGGTGTCAACTCTCAAAACCGATTCATCTGCCGCCAGTTTCCAATCTTTTAATAAAGTATTCGAAGTATAATATAATCTATATCCAACTACATCTGGTTCGGAATTGTTATTATAAATTACCCTGCAAGATTTTAGTCCGTCAACATTTTCAATTGCCATTAACTCCGGAATTCCTGGCGGCACAACATCTCTTCTGGTAATAGTTATCGGAATAAACTTTTTCGAAACGTTATTCCTTGTGTCTTCGCTGAATATTTCCAAATAATAATTACCCTCCGGAATTTCAGCGGTGTTCAAATAGTTATCCGAAACACTTTGATGGTTATTGATATAACTTTCTCCCCTACCGTTTGTTAAAATATATACCGGATTGCTCAGAGTAGCAACACCCTTGACGTATACGTTATGAACGTCGTCGTTATATGGTTTTCTGTAAAACCTGTATTTAACTCCTCCGTCATCGGGTTCATAAATAATTTGAGAAGTATCTTCACTCCATATTCTATATCCCGCTATATAAGTGCCGTTGTTCGCGTTAACGGTGGACGTTCCGTTTCTTTCTTCAATTTTAATTATGATATCCACTTTCCCGGAAAGTCCATCCGGAGGCAGTTCATAATCAGTTCCATTAATGACAAATTTTAAAGATGAAGTATGAATCACCGGAGAATATAAATCCACGTAAGGTGTAAGTCCGCCTTCAGGGCGAATGTTATTTATTTCCACCGCATAATCATTTATATTATTTACAAATTCCCGTTCTATCAAATGGACGTGTCCCATACCCGAATAAATTGTACCCAATATTGTTGAACCTTTATGAACGGCTTGTCCAACATACAGAGAGGGATTGGGCGATATATGAAGATATGTGATTCTTTTCCATGCTCCATTTATAAATGATTTTACACTTACATAATTGTTAGAACCCGAATTAGTTACAATTGAATAAACTTCTCCGTCTATGCAAGCGTAAACCGGATTTCCATCCGGTTCACCAATATCAACAGCATTGTGGAAATGGTCATAAGTTCCGGTATTCCTGAATTCTGCAAATGTTCCGTTTATTGTATGAGACTCATTAAGAGGTTGAACAGGCCATTGATATTTAACCGTATCTGTTTGAGAATAATATGGAGCATTTAAATTTAAAGTGAAAATAACCGGCAAATACTTTAGATATTTTGCGGAAAATATTTTCATGGTTAACAGGTTGAAATCATAGTCTTTGTAACTCCAATTGCATACAATATGTTATCATTTATTTTTTTTATTATCCGAAACATCGCTCAATACTGCCAGAAGTGTTGAAGATTCATATTTAACAAATTTAAGTTTAAAGTAATATTTATCTCCGTTATTCCGGTGTTCAAAATAGATAGTGTGTGAAGGGATTATCCCGGAAATTATCTCGGTCAAACTTTCCAGCAAAGAAGTTCTTTCTTCCTCGGGCAATAATGAAATTATATTGCGTCCGTTGAATGAATCGAATCCGAATATTTCTTTTGCCCTTTCTTCGTTTCTTGAATTGAATATAGTCCCTCGCGGAGATATTTCGAAAACAGCATCTGCAATCAATGAAATAAGTTTCTGTAATTTTTGTTCGTTTAAACTCAATTCCTGTTGGGCAATATATAATTGAGTTACATCTTCTATTACTCCTTCGTAGTATTTCACATTTCCATCTTCATCGTAAAATGCTTTTGCACTCTCACGCACATAAATCTCACTTCCGTCCTTTCGTATCAGTTTGTTTTCGAACCCGTTTATTTGGCCTTCTTTCTCTAAAATTGCTTTATATTCTTTTCTATTGAATCCCAGAAATACTTCACCCGATTCCAAATTCAATTCCAACAGTTCATCTTTCGATCCGAATCCAAGCATTTTAGCGAATGCATCGTTTGCCATAATTATTTGCCCGTCGGGAGTGGTTCTGTACATCCCTATTGCATTGTTCTCAAATATAGACCGGAATCTTTCTTCGCTTTCTTTTAATTCGTTTTCTTTTTCTACTATTTCGGTTATATCTTTAATGATACCAAAAGTAAATAGCTCTCCGTTTAAATTGATCGTCGTAACGGTCATATTAACCAATACCTCCGAACCGGATTTATGGTTCAGCCATAGTTGATATTCGGCTGGTACATTTTCACCACGTCTTCTTCTTTCATATCTTTCCTTCACAATGTTAAGAGAACGATCGGCAACCAATTCCGTATAATTAATTCCAATTAATTCGTCGGGTGAGTAGCCCAAAATATCCGCAAAAGCTTTGTTGCAGTGCTTTATTTTTTCATCGGAAATCATATAAAGACCGTCTTGCATTTTATCTACAAGTGTTTGATACAATTCTTTTGTCTGTTTGATTTCCTCATCAAGTTTCTTTTTAGTTGTCGTATCATTTACCAGAATAAGAGCTTTCGGATTTTCTGAATAATCCATCGTGGAAGTAAACATTTCTACTTCCCTTTTTTCGCCATTGGCAAGTACGTGAATTGCTTCGCAATTTTGAATAAATTTTCCGCTCGAAGCAATTAACTTTTTTGCATTTTTATTTTCAAATACTTCCCTTATTAACATGCCGCAAAGTTTCTCACGGTTATAACCGTAAAATTTTACGGCAGCATCATTAACGTCTATGATTTTTTGCGATTTCACATCAACAAGAAGCAATATCGATTCACTCTGTTGAAAGTATGCATCGAATATTAAATTTTGCTCCTTAAGGTTGGCTTCCATCTCTTTTATCTTCTTTTCAGCCTCATTTTGATATTTTATTTTTTGGGAGTATGAAATCACAAACCAGAAGAAAACTAATAATGAAAATGATAATATCATGAAAAATGATTTTGTGTTGTAAAACGGCTGGTCTATATAAACGGTACCGGTTTCAATCGTTTCTGTTTCCCTACCAAATTCGTCTACTGCTTTGATCATAAATTTGTGTTTTCCGGGTGGAACTTTGGCATAACTAACAGAACCGCTTCCTTCGGTATTTACCATAAACCAATCATCATCGTAGTTTGTTAACATCGCATATAATTTATAGTCGTGCGGAAAACCACTGGTTTGAACATAAAACTGGTAATTGAGTTGTCCCATATCATAATCCAGTTTATGCTCTTCGTTTATTTCGAGTTTTTTTCCCTGGGTACTAGCCGAAGTAATTACCACCTTTGCCTTGAATGGTAATTTATACCTGTCATATTTTTTATTGAATATGGCTAAACCGTCTTCGGTGCCAAATAATATAAATCCTTTTTTGGAATCCAAGAATGCGTTTCTATTGGTCTCCTCGTAGAGAAAGCCGTCACTTGAATAATAATGAATTATTTTATCATTAATTAATCTGTAAACGCCCCTTGATGTTGAGAACCAAATTTCTCCATCCGAATCTTTATTAATATCATATACATTGTTTCCTACATCTATTTCCGATTTAACAAGTGAATCCACCTCAATTGTAAACAGACCGTCTGATGTTGCAACCAACTCTCCTATTGTATCATCATAATAATAATCGAATACATTATTTATCCCGGTATTCCTAGAATAAATATGA
>CAZULK010000008.1:0-37813 GCA_964621225.1 uncultured Melioribacteraceae bacterium
TTTTATTCTCTTACTTGGGATTACAGAAAATATTGGAGATTTTGGTTTGACAATTCTTTCGTATTCAGACTTTCCGGGGGATATTCGGCGGGAGCCAGTCCGCAACATTTCTTTGTAGGTGGAACGGATTACTGGATAAACAGAAGTTTTGCAACGGGTGAGATTCCTCTTAATTCCCCTAGTGATTTTGCATTTTTAACTCCGGGACTTCCTCTCAGAGGTTATGACTACGCCGAACAAATCGGAACTAAATACTCATTGCTTAATTTGGAATTAAGAATGCCTTTGATCCGTTATCTCCTTACCGGACCGTTACCCTTGTTATTCCAGAATATATTGGGTGTTGCATTTGTTGATGCAGGTACGGCATGGACTAAAGATAAACAATTAAAATTATTCACTAAGAATTATAAAAATCAAACCGTTACGGACGATTTGCTGATAGGCACCGGAGTTGGGGCACGATTATATTTAATGTTCCTCTGGAGATTCGATGTGGCATGGACTTACGACATGCAGGCATTCAGCAAGCCGAGGTACTATATTTCAATTGGATTGGATTTTTAAAATGAAAAAGTCGGCTTATGCCGACTTTTTTTCTGAACTGCTATTGGAAATTTTTGAATTTGGAACTGTCGTAGATTTTGATGATGATGATTTAGATCCATTTGATTTATAATCAGTTTCATAAAAACCGGAACCTTTAAATATTGGTCTTAGTCCCGTTCCGAATAATCTTTTTACATTTCCCTTACACTCCGGACATTCACTAATTGGTTCATCACTCATTCTTTGAAACATTTCGAATGTATGTCCGCAATCCAAACATTTATAATCATACGTCGGCATTAGTACCTCCAAATTAGGAAATTTTAATCGTGCAAAAATAATAAGATTCTTACTCAAAATAAAAGATTCGTTTTACGGGGGGATTTTGTATTTTTGTGTTCCAATTTTTATGGATAGACATGAAAAAATTTTTACTCTACATTTTTAGTGCAATATTATTAACCGGCTGCTTGAATTACGAGCAAATTACTACTATTTACGGGAATCATTCAGGCAAAATGTTTATTCATTACTGGACGAACAAAATAGACTTGACGGATTCCACTTATCTGACAAAATTAAAATTATTCGACGAGAACACCATACGGCAGGAGTACAATTCAAAATTTGTGAATCTAAATGATATTGAAATTTATACTGATTATAGCGATTCAACACTTCATGCCAAAGTTAATTTAACATTCGAAAATATTGACTCATTGAAATTTTCCAAAGCATTCAGACAAGCCTCTATTTCAATAAAGGATTTACCCGACGGCAATCAACTCTTTTCTCAGGCCATCAACAGTTATTTCTTCGGTTTTGGAATCGAACCCTCGGAATACAAGATGAAATATGTATATTACTTGCCGGGTAAAATCATAAATCACAATGGAAATTATTCGTCGAACAACAAAGTGGTATGGGAATTCAGGATGGATCAGATTGATAAGATAAAAACCCTTTCGGCAACTTTTAAGCCCTACCCTTTGAAAGAGACTCCGAAAATAATCTATTATTTAGCGGGATTCGTCCTTTTAGTGGTTTTTGTATTTATTTTCCGGAAAAGGAAGGGATGAGCATTTATAATTAATAAATGCCTCTTATTGACTTCCCTGGAGTATATCATTATATTTTGAAACTGTATTTTAATTAAAAATGACATTACGTAATGAGAACGGATCCAATTATTGTTTGCGGCAGTTCGGGTCGTGCTTTAACAGAAAAGATATCGAGTTATTTGGGAGTTGAGCCCGGACAGGTTGACATTAAAAGATTCAGCGACGGTGAAATTTGGGTCAAATATAGACAAAATATCCGTGGTAGGGATTTATTCATTGTCCAATCTACTCAACCGCCGGCAGAAAATTTAATGGAATTACTAATTATGCTAGATGCGGCAAAAAGAGCCTCGTCCAGCAGAATTACTGCGGTAATTCCCTATTTCGGTTATGCCAGACAAGATAGAAAAGATCAACCGAGAGTTGCAATTACAGCTAAAATGATTGCTAATCTCCTTACTGTTGCAGGTGCCGACAGGGTTATTACAATGGACCTTCACGCTGCACAGATTCAAGGATTTTTTGATATTCCGTTCGATCATTTATATGCTTCAACACTTTTTTCCGGACTATTCAAGGAAAAAGCGGATAATTTGGTTGTTGCTTCTCCGGACGTGGGAGGAATTAAATATGCCCGTTCTTATGCTCGCAGACTCGGAGCGGGATTGGTTCTTATGGACAAAAGAAGACCAAAGCATAACGTTGCCGAAGTAATGAATATTATTGGCGAAGTGGAAGGTAAAGATGTTTTATTGGTTGACGATTTGATTGATACAGGAGGAACTTTTGTTGCCGCAATTGAGGCATTAAAAAATAAAGGTGCCAATAAGATTTACGGTGCGGTTACCCATCCTCTGTTATCTGGTAGCGCAATGGAAAAAATTGAAAATAGTCAGATTGAAAAATTGTATGTGAGCGATAGTATAGAATTAGCTAGAGATTCAGAAAAAATAGTTGTCCGTTCCGCTTATCGTTTATTTGGCGAAGCAATAAGACGTACACATAATAACGAATCAATTAGCTCATTGTTCGAAATTGATAAAGGTTAGAAAATAAGTAATTATCGGAGAGATAAAATGAACGAAATAGTATTAAATGTGAAAAAACGTGAGAAGATGACCAAAGGTGAATTGAATAGCCTTAGAAAATCGGGTTATGTACCGGGTGTGATTTATTCAAAAGAATTGGATTCTCCTATTAACTTTACAGTTATGGAAACCGCGCTGAATAAATTAATTTTCACTTCAGAGACCCATATTGTAAACTTAACATTCGAAAATGGCGAAGAGCATCATGCAATTGTTAAAGATGTGCAATTCGATCCATTGACAGATAAAGTTATTCACGTTGATTTTCATGCTGTTAAATTTGGACAGGCAATCACTGTTGAAGTTCCGGTTTATTTGGTTGGTACTGCCAAAGGTATCAAAGAAGGCGGTAACCTTATGAACCCTGTTACCAAACTCGAAATTGAATGTTTACCACGTCAAATTCCCGAGAAATTGGAAATCGACGTTACAGATTTGGGATTGAACGATTCAATTTTTGTAAAAGATTTGAATTACGAAGGTGTTAAAATCCTTAATCAGGAAGATACTTTGATTGTTACGGTTGCTGCTAAAAGAGCCGAAGAGGTTGAAGAAACTGAAGAACTACCTCTCGACGAAGAAGCTGCCGAACCTGAAGTTATTTCCAAAGGTAAATCTGAAGAAGACGGAGAATAATTTAGATTTCTGCCTTGAGAGTAGTTCTTGGTATTGGAAATATCGGAGAGCGTTACAGCTTAACTAAACATAATATTGGGTTTATACTGTTGGATAGCTTAGCCCAAAAGTTAAAAAACCCGATAATTAAACAAAAAAAGAACTATTTATATACTCTCGGAAGATTAAAAGGCGAAGAATATTTGTTGGTTAAACCAACAACTTATGTTAATAAAAGCGGCGATGCCGCTTTTTACATTTTTAAAGAATACAATTTGGACATACAAGACTTATTAGTGGTCACCGATGACATTAACCTCGAGTTGGGAAAAATAAGAATCCGAAAAGGAGGAGGAGACGGTGGGCATAACGGTCTCGCCTCTATCATCGATGCGCTTGGCAGTACTGAATTTGCCAGAATGAGATTCGGAATCGGTAATCAATTCGAAAAAGGAGAAATGGCAGATTATGTCCTTTCGCCATTTTCCGATGAGGAAATTAAAGTTGTAAATAGTAGAATTGATTTTTGCAATGAATTGATAATTAGTTTTATATTTGGCGGTTTGAAAAATATGTTAGATAATTTTAGTAAAAATAGTAGTAATAATAATCCATCACTAACAAATAAAGGTAGTAACTAATGAACACATTACTCTATGCTGTACCAATAGTCGGCTTGGCTGCCTTGCTTTATTCATTTATTAAAAATTCATGGATAAGCAAGCAAGATGCTGGGAATGAGAGAATGGTGGAAATCTCGACTTACATTCGGGAAGGAGCCATCGCATTCCTAAAAACTGAATACAAAGTGCTATCTATTTTCGTTTTAACTGTTGCCGTACTTCTTGCCTTTGCCAATAGCGGCAGGGAAGATTCCTCTTGGCTGATTGCGGTTTCATTCGTAATCGGAGCTCTTTGCTCTGCTTTGGCAGGCTTTTTAGGAATGATAGCAGCAACTAAATCGAACGTTAGAACCACAAATGCCGCAAGGAAAGGTTTGGCGGAAGCATTACAGATTGCTTTTTCCGGTGGTTCTATTATGGGAATGAACGTTGTAGGACTTGGTGTTCTAGGACTGAGTATTTTATTTATATTTTATAACAACTCTATGCACTGGGATTTACCAAGAGTGATAAATGTACTAAGTGGTTTTTCTTTGGGTGCATCCTCTATTGCTCTTTTTGCAAGAGTTGGAGGAGGAATTTATACAAAAGCAGCAGACGTTGGAGCGGATCTTGCCGGTAAAGTATACGAAGGCATTCCGGAAGACGATCCCAGAAACCCTGCAACAATTGCGGACAACGTTGGGGATAACGTTGGTGATGTTGCCGGTATGGGAGCAGATCTTTTTGAATCCTACGTTGGTGCAATAATCGGTTCGATGGTACTAGGTGCTGCATTCACAGCTTCTATGCCTTCGGGAAGCGAAAATTCTGCCGTTCTCTTACCTCTTATTTTAGCCGGAGTTGGAATTATTCTTTCGATTGTCGGCACATTTTTCGTGAGGGTGAAAGAAGGCGGTAATCCTCAGAAAGCTTTGAACATGGGTGAATTCGGAGCCTCGGGCTTAATGATAGTTGCAGCTTATTTTGTAACTACTCACTTATTGCCCTCTTCCTGGACTTTTGAAGGGACAGAATATACTGCAAACGGTGTTTTTATTGCAACTATAATCGGGCTTGTTGCAGGTGTATTAATTGGATTGATAACCGAGTATTTCACCGGAACACATTATAAACCGGTTCATTCAATAGCAAGTCAATCCGTAACAGGTGCCGCTACCAATATTATAAGCGGTTTGGGAATTGGAATGATGTCGACAGCTCCTCCAATTCTAATCATTGCTATAGGAATTATAGGTGCATATGAATATGCCAATTTATACGGAATTGCTATTGCAGCTTTAGGTATGCTTTCTACAACCGGAATCCAATTGGCTGTGGATGCTTACGGTCCAATTTCGGATAACGCCGGTGGAATTGCTGAAATGGCTGAATTACCCGCAGAAGTTCGTGAAAGAACCGACAAACTTGATGCAGTTGGAAATACAACCGCAGCAATAGGAAAAGGATTCGCAATCGGATCCGCAGCCTTAACTGCCTTAGCATTATTCTCCGCTTATATGCATCAAGCTGATATTACAACAATAGATATAAGTAAACCGGTCATAATGGGTGGTTTATTTATTGGCGCAATGCTACCCTTCCTCTTTTCTTCTATGGCGATGGGAGCCGTAGGAAGAGCTGCAAAACAAATGATTTTGGAAGTCGGAAGACAATTCAGAGAAATTGCAGGTTTAAGGGAAGGAACGGCAAAAGCAGAATATTCCAAATGTGTTGAAATTTCAACTGCCGCTGCCATCAAGGAAATGATTGTTCCGGGTCTTATGGCAGTTATTGTTCCGGTTGTAATCGGCTTTTTAAGCAAAGAAATGCTTGCCGGACTTTTGGCAGGAGTAACAACCAGCGGTGTTTTGATGGCTATTTTCCAATCAAATTCCGGTGGTGCCTGGGATAACGCTAAAAAACTGATAGAAGGAGATCTGACTATCGACGGGAAAGTTTACAGCAAAGGTTCCGATGCTCACAAAGCCGCTGTAGTGGGCGATACTGTAGGTGATCCGTTCAAAGATACCTCAGGTCCTTCGCTGAACATATTGATTAAATTAATGTCTGTGGTTTCACTTGTAATTGCACCACTCATTAAATAGAGTTATATTTCGAACTATATTTTTTATTAACCCTGCTCTCCGGCGAAAGCCGGAGGGCCTAATTAAGTCCATAGGGAGGATAAAATGAAAACAAACAACTATGAAAGCGTTGTAATTATCAACGCCGCTCTGGAAGATGAGCAAATTAAAGCTACCATAGGTAGAATTGGAGAAGCTCTCCTGACCAATGGTGCTGAAACTACCGATGTGGAAGATTGGGGCAGAAGACGCCTCGCCTATCCAATCCAAAAAGCTAAGAGTGGTTATTACTATATCGTTCGCTATACTGCTCCTCCATCGAGTATTTCCAAAATAGAAAGATTCTTCTTTTTGGAAGAAACCATTATCAGATACCTTACCGTAAAACTCGATAAAAAAGCGATGGAATACTATAAGAATAAGAAAAAAGATGAAACAAAATCTGACGCTACTAATGAATAATGATTCGATGTAATTGGTAATACGGAGGAAAGATGTCTGACCTTAGAATGCCTGAATTAAACAGCGTAACAATTGCCGGAAATTTAACAAAAGACCCTGTGTTTAGAAAAACTTCCAATAACACTCCGGTCGTTAATTTCCATATTGCTTCCAACAGAAGATACAAAGACAGCAATAACAAATGGCAGGAAGATGTTTGTTATGTTGGAATTGTTGCTTGGAACAAACTTGCAGAAAGCTGCATGAATAGGATAAAAAAAGGTAGCGCTGTTTTAGTGGAAGGCGAATTACAAAGTAGGATTGTTCCTACAAGGGATGGCAAAACCAGATCTATTATAGAAGTGAAAGCTCAACGCATTCAGTTCTTGAACAGATCGAAACCAAACAATAATGGTTTTGAACCCGAAGCAGAATCATCCAAAGTGGAAAATTCTGATGATTCTCTGGATACTTTCTCGATGGATGATGATAATTCATTCGATAAATTCCTCACCGACGAGGAATCGGATTTAATGAACGATGATAATAACTAAGAGGTAAGATTATGAAAAATAAAAAAGCAAGAAGAGAAATAACCGAGTTTATTGATTATAAAGACCCTAAATTGTTGCAAAAATTCGTTACGGATCAGGGAAAGATTATCCCTCGCAGAATTACAGGTCTTAGCGCAAAACAGCATCGTGAACTGGTGACAGCCATTAAGAGAGCTCGTCATATAGCTGTTATGCCTTTTATTTCAGAAGCAGTTAAGTAATTGGGAGAGAAAAAATGAAGGTAATATTAAGAAAAAACTTTGATCAGTTAGGTAAAGTTGGTGACGTTGTTGAGGTTAAAGACGGTTTCGCTATGAATTACTTATTACCCAGAGACATAGCTGCTATTGCAACCGAAGGCAACATGAGAGCTCTTGAAGAAGAAAGAGCGCAAAAAGCTAAAAAAGAAGCTAAAGAGTTGGAACTTGCAAATCAGTTAGCCGAAGAATTATCCAAAGTTTCAATCACCATTCCTGTTAAAGTTGGTGAAGAGGATAAGATTTTCGGTTCCGTTACTACACAAATGATTGCGGATGCTCTTAAAGAAAAAGGTTATGAAATAGACAAACGTAAAATAGAAATTAAAGAACCCATCAAAGCTCTCGGTATTTATGAAGTTGAAGTTAAACTTCATTCCGAAGTAAATACTATTGTTAAAACTTGGGTTGTAAGAGAATAGTTATTAGCCCCTTTAACTAAGGGGCTTTTCTTTTCCCATCCGTCGGCATTTCCTTATAAATGCAATAAATATAAGGGCTTAGACGGATTTTCGAATTGCATTTTACTCTGTTTGTCTCTATATTCGAAATTTTGAATTTAATAAAACCATTTATAAACAAAACTTAGAAGTGTAGAATGAAAGAATTAAGATTCAGATTGATTTTGATCGTTGCTTTTGTAGCGCTCTCGGTATACTTATTGTGGCCAACTTACAGCGATTACCAAAACACACAGAAAATCAATGCAGTTTTAGAGCACGTTAGGGATAGTTTAGTACAAAACAATCCCAAATTAACCGACTCTGAAATAGAAAATGTATTGAGTTACAAAAAAGACAGCATCATTGTTAACAATGAAAGCATTAAAGAAGCCAGAGAAAAAAGATTAAAATTAGGTCTTGATTTGCAAGGCGGTATGTATTTGGTTATGGAAGTTAATACTGCCAAATTGCTTGAAAGATTAGCAAAAGACGCTGATGCTACTTTTAAAGAATTATTGAATGAAGCCGAACAAGAGGCAAAATTATCTGACGAAGATTTGGTTTCCATTCTGGTAAGGAAACTCCAGGAAAAAGGAATTCGTCTTAGCCGCTATTTCGGTTCAATAAGAGATGACGACGCACAAATAATTGATCGATTGCAAGCGCAGGAAAAAGACGCTGTAACCAGAGCAATTGAAATTATTCGTAACAGGGTTGACCAGTACGGTGTTTCCGAACCTAGCATTCAACAACAAGGTGCAAGACGAATAATTGTTGAATTGCCAGGTATCTCAAAAGAAGAAGAAGCCAAAAGACTTTTACAAGGTAGAGCTTTGCTTGAATTCAAACTTGTAAAAGATGCCGAGTTCGCAATTCCAATTATGAATAAAATCGATGAGGTGTTGGCTAAAACATTTGGAGCCGACTCTACATTGAGTGATTCTACAGCAGCGGATTCAACTTTGGCAGACATGACTGAAGAAGAATTTGCAAAGAAACACCCCTTCTATTCTATCGCTGTTGTTAATCCTCAAAGTCCTTTCCCGGATGCTTTTGTAAAAGCAAAAGACAAAGCAAGATTGGAAAGCTTTTTAAATAGACCTGAAGTTAAAAATATTATCCCGGATAATGTTGAATTCCTCTTTTCGGCTAAACCCGAAATTGTTCAGGATGGTGTAGAGTATTATAAACTTTATCTGGTTAATAAAGCTGCGGAATTGACCGGTGGAGTAATTACAGACGCTCAAGCAAATATCGATCCTCAAACTTCTGCTCCTATTGTCAATATGCAGATGAATGCAGAAGGAGCCCGTGAATGGGCAAGAATTACCGGAGCTAATATCAAAAAACGTTGTGCAATAGTTTTGGATAACGTTATCTATTCCGCTCCGACTATTCAAAATAAAATTCCTTCCGGTCGTTCTCAAATCTCCGGTATTCCGGATATGGACGAAGCTAAATTATTGGAAATTGTATTGAAAGCCGGTGCCCTACCAGCTCCAGTTGACATTATTGAAGAAAGAACTGTTGGACCGTCATTGGGTCAGGATTCTATTAGCAAAGGATTCAATTCAACCATTGTCGGTTTTATAATTGTTGCTATATTCATGCTGGTTTATTACCGCAAAGCAGGTACACTTGCAGATTTAGCACTATTATTTACTGTTCTTTTCATTATGGGTATTTTGGCCGGCTTCCACGCTACATTAACTTTACCGGGTATTGCCGGTATTATTTTAACCATCGGTATGGCGGTGGATGCCAATGTGCTTATATTCGAAAGAATCAGAGAAGAATTGGAAACCGGCAAAACTATGAAAGCTGCAATAGACAGTGGTTTTGCTAATTCTTATTCTGCTATCCTCGATTCGAACATAACAACATTCTTTACAGGTATTATTCTTTATCAATTCGGTAGCGGTCCGGTTCAAGGGTTTGCGCTTACCTTAATGATTGGTATTGTTTCCAGTTTATTCGCTGCATTGGTGATTACCAAAGTATTGTTTGAATTTATGCTCAATAGAGGATACAGCATTGAAGTCGGTTCACGTAAGCATTTTCTTGGTGATATCAATTTTGATTTCCTTGGGAAAAGAAAAATTGCATATGTGGTATCTGGCTCATTGATTGCACTTGGTATCTTAGCATTTGTTTTCAGAGGTCTTGAATTCGGAATCGATTTCAAAGGTGGTACCGAAATTGGCTTGAACTTTGAGAAACCTGTGGAAATAACGGAAATTAGAGCGAACGTAGAAAAACTGGGACTCGGAAATGTTGAAGTAAAAACTTTCGGTGGAGAAACCGGCGTTTTACTTAGAACTGAACTTCAAGAAATTCCGAGAAATATTTATCCTAAAATTGTAGAATCAATTGAAAAGGAAATTGTCAATATCGCTCCTAATGCAAAATATACAGTTGTAGATTCAACTATCAATTCAATTACTTACGAATTTGATAATCATGAAATTACAACTAGAATTGCAGATGAATTATTCAAAGCAGGTTTCCAAACCGGTCAAGCATCTCAAGAAGTTGAAAATAAAAGAATGATTGTCAGAGTTAGTATTTCAGACTGGATTGAATTAGCATTAAAGGATCAATATCCTAACAATCCATTCAAAATATTAAAAGAAGATAGAGTTGGACCCAAAATTGGTAAAGAGTTGAAAACAGATGCTGTTATTGCCGTTGTGTTGGCATTAATCGTAATACTTGTTTACTTGGGATTCCGTTTCAAATTCGTCTTTGCAACGGGTGCGGTTGCCGCTCTTTTCCACGACGTGATTATCACATTGGGTGTCTTCTCATTGCTCTATGGAGTGATTCCGTATCTTAATCTTGAGATCTCAATTTCTGTCGTAGCTGCTTTCTTAACATTAGTTGGTTACTCTATTAACGATACGGTGATTGTATTCGATAGGGTTCGTGAAGAAGTGAAAATACATAAAACCGCTGAGTTGGCTGACAACATGAACAAAGCCATCAATAAAACATTAAGAAGAACAATTATTACTTCCTTAACAACTTTGTTTGTTGTTACTGTTCTCTTGTTCTTCGGCGGTGATGTACTGAGAGGATTTGCATTCACATTATTCTTCGGTATTATTATCGGTACTTATTCCTCTATATTTGTTGCAAGTCCGTTTGTATTGGAATATGTGAAGAAGAGTAAATCTAAAGTACAGTTTTAATTTATAAATGGTTTCTAAAAGCCGGACTTAGTTCCGGCTTTTTTATTTTAAATAGAAATTGTGAAAACAAAAAATGCTTGTGCAGCATAGTAGGTCGAAAGTATCCAAGTCTCGCCTTTGTTTATAGGTTTTCTGAATTTATTCCATGCAAGAAGGCTGTCGGAAATTATAAATAAAATCCCTCCAACCGCAGGTGATAATAATAAATTATTACAACTCAATAACGAATAATTTAATGTGGTAATTCCCATTGTAGTAATTAGAGCAACATATAACAGAATATAATTTCTAATTGCATCCAAATACCCCTTTAGCAACGAGTAAATAACTATTGCAAAAATAGTATATAGCAATCCAACAAAAATTAAATTGAAGTTTGGTTCGGGAGGCATGAAAAAAAATAATATGTAAAAAAGATGAGCAACAGCAAAAGAAAGCAAACCCAACTTGAATCTGATCGACTCCTTATTTAACAGAAGAATATCCCCAATTGCGGAAAAACTGAGTCCAAGAATTAAAATTGATAGATTACCTGGATAAACAATGCCGGAAATAAATAGTAAAAAAACAATTAAAAATAAAATTGGAATAGGTTTGAGATATCTGAATATTTTCCGGGCTCTGTTTGCTGAAAAAACTGAAAGAGAAGCTACCAGGAAATAAATTGTGATTGATACAATATCATTCATTGTATTTAATTACTACTAAAGATATATCGTCGTTTTGCGGCAGACCTTTCCGGAATTTTTCCGACTCATCCAATAATAGACTAATAATTTTCTCGACGTCGGAGTCAGAATTCCGGACGACATTATCAACTATCCTTTCTACCCCGAAGAGTTTTCCTTCAGGAGACATATCTTCCGAAATTCCATCGGAATAGAGAACCAAAACATCATTATTCTTCAAGTCGATTTCTATTTCTTCCAATGTAGAATTAAATATCTCTCCCTTTTCAAGCCCTATGCCTAATCCTTTAGGAGTTATCATTTTATAATCATTTCCATTAACCAGTATCAAGGGAGTGTGTCCTGCCCTACAATATGTAACTTTCTTCTTTTCGACATCAATCATTGCCAGGGAAAGTGTGATAAACCAATTTCTTTCGATACTTCCGAAAATATTTGAATTAACTTCGTCCAAAATTTCCTTGGGAGATCTGCTATCTTTGCAATAGAGGCGCATCATAGTTTGTATTTTTGACATATAGAAAGATGCAGCTAGTCCTTTGCCCGAAACATCTGCAATAACGACAAATATTTTATTATCATTAATTTTAATTAAGTCGTAATAATCCCCTCCTATCTGCATTGCAGGAATCATCTTTCCGGCAATTTTAAGATTATTAACTTGTGGAACTACATTCGGCAAAAGACTTTGTTGTATGGCTTTCGCATTTTCTATATCTCTATCAATTTTCAATTTCTCAGCCTCTGATTGATAAAGCCTCGCATTTTCAATCGCGATAGCAATTTGATTAGCAGAGGCAATAAGCAACTCCAGGTCCTTACCGGCAAACTGTGCACCGGAATGCTTCAATCCGAATAATAATAGCCCGATTATTTTCCCCTTTATTTCCAAGGGTATGATTGTGTAAATTTCTTCGTCGATAAGTTGTTGGACTTCTGTTGTAAATACTTTTTCGAACTCACTTCTTTCAATAACGGGTGTAATATGCAGTTCACGTTTTTTGTCTAAAAAGGATTTTATTTTTCTATCCCGGTTATCAATTACAAAATTATCCGATTTTGTACCCACACCACGTTTCAGCACAAAATTTCCGGTTCGATAATCCTTCAATAAAATTGCAAAATGCCTTATCTCCAAAGCTTCAACTATAGTATCGGTTGTTTTATCCAAAATATTTTCCAAGCCGATAATGGCAGATATTTCCTTACTGAATTTCAGTAATACATTTTGATAAGCAAACTGCTCGGGATAGAATCTTTTGGTCAGCATATTCTGAAATCTGTCTTTTGTGGATTGGAAAACGATAGCAAAAAATATAAAGATAATTCCTGCAATAAGTCCTTGATATTCCGTACTAAGAGCTTGACTAATATTCTGTCCGAGTAAATAGATTATCAAAAAGTATGTCGCTGCTATTGAAACAGTAGCCGTAAAATAGTAAACGGAATTCTTTACAACATCAGTGACATCCATCAATGAATAACGAAAAATTGCATATCCGAATCCTACCGGTAACAATGCAACTGCAATAATCGGCATAAAATATTCCGGTGAATTAAATATTGTATCAGCTAATACATTTGCTAAGGTTGAGGTATATAAAATTGCTGCCAATCCAATACCGTATGAGAGCAATATTATAAATATTGGTGTTCTTTCGGTAGGATTCTGTATTTTCAAATAGCTTCTTATTAAGGAGATGAAACCCACTATCATTGCTATGCCAATCAGCAAAGGATAGATACCGTAGAAAACCAATGCATAATATTTAGGAACGCTAAAGATATTTACCGGTTTTAGATATACATAGATTATTCTGAATATCAGACCAACAGAAAAAAGAACTATCGGTGTTGTAAATAATATTTTCTTGGTATATTTTTTTTGAATAATTTTGTTTGGACGGGGAAAAATCCAAAAGAAATAAACAAAATAGAATGGCAGAAAAGTACTCCCAATAAACCAAAGGAAATCCACCAAAACAATCATCCACTCAACATAAAAATACGGATTCTGAGCCATTCCCACGAAGAAAAATCCAGCAGTTGAGGCAAGCGTGAAAAATCCACCGAGCGCAAAAAACAATCTTTGAACTTCCCCCTCGGATTTTGCCATGATAACAATGAAACCTACCAAAACCCAAATAAATGAAAGAAGAGCATAGCCTAAACTGCTGAAGTTAATCAGCTTTTTCACTTCAACTTTGGTTTCAAATATTTCTCCGTTACGGGAAACCTTATAAATCGCACTATCCCCTTTCTCGATTCTATTTAAAAACAATTGAGCTTGGAAAATATTGTTAATTTCATTTCCGTTGATCTCCAATAGTTGATCGCCATCCCGTATGCCCGCATTCCATGTTACACCTTCGAACTTAACCTTATCGAAAAATATTCCTATCGAATCTTTCTCAATTTTTTTAGGCACCCATAAACACTCGTCGTTGGATTGAGGCGCTATCTCCAAAAGAAAATAGAGGTTAACTAAATTGATTAATGTAAATAGAATTGCCAGCGCAACTATAATTTTAAAACGATATTTTGCCAGAAATACTTTCATCATTTAACTTTCATAACCAAACATGTAATGTCATCCGATTGCTCATTCCCTTTTGTATGGAGTAAAACATCTTTCTTTATATTCCCCAATATCTCCCCGGCAGTTGAATTAATATTCAGATTACTGACAAGGTCTTCCAAACGTTCGTCCGTATATTCTTTATATTCATTGTCCATTGCTTCTGTGATACCATCGGTAAATAAAATTATGATATCCCCTTTTTCCAATTGAACGGTCTCGGAAAGGTATGGTGTAATAGTTTTCATGAACCCCAGTATCATTCCGCCGGTTTTTAATTTAGAAAGCTTACCCTTTCTAACCATCAACGGCGGATTATGACCGGCATTTACAAATGTAAAAGTCATTTTGTGTTGATCCAGTATCCCCCAGAAAAACGTAATGAAGTTTCCCATCCTTGTATTTTCCGAAACCAAATCATTCAAAAGGTTAGACGCCTCATTCAATGGGTAGTTCATCTTCGAAATTGATTTTAAAAACGCCTGTAAATTTGCCATCAATAAACTGGCTTGTACCCCTTTACCCGAAACATCTCCTATTGCAACCAAAACTTGGTGATCGTTTAACTTTATAATATCAAAATAATCTCCGCCAACCATTTTTGCGGATTCGGAATAAGCGGCAAATTCAAAAAACTCGCTCTCTGGTAATTCTTGAGGCAAAAGACTCTTTTGAATTTCCCTTGCGGTTTCCAATTCTTTTTCCAACTTCTGCTTTTCAATTGCTTCTTTTACCAAAGAAGCATTCTCCAAAGAAATAATTGCAATCCCCGCCAGAGACTGCGCAAATTCAATGTCAGATTCTGAATATCCAAGTCTGTTCCTTCTTTCCCCTAAAAGAATTAATCCCTTCGTTTTACCTTTTATTTGCATCGGGATAATTAGTTTAACCGGACTATTATCTTTCCCAATCATATCTTTTAATTCATCACCCAAAAGTGGTGATTTAATTGGTTCGGCTATTAACTTATTCAACAAATTTTCCGGATCAAAATCTTTGAACTTGGAATAAAGAATATTGCTCTCTTCGTTATTTAACAAAATAATTGCAAATTCGGTGACCATCAACTGACCGATCAACGAAAAAGAAAGTAATTTTACGATCCGGTCTTCTGAAAGAATTCCGCTGAATTCTTTACTTATATCAAAAAGACTTCTAAGTTGATTTACTTTGTAATCCAATTCTTTATTGGATTCTTTTAATTCCTTAAAAGTTTGCGAATTCTCTATTGCGGTCGAAGCGATATTCAACAAAAGTCGAATGAATTTTTTATCATCCTTATCGTAACCGGAATTATCAATTCTTTTGCCTAAACAAAATATACCGAGGTTTTCCTCTCTGCCGGAAAGGGGTTTAATGATTGGGAAAGTATTTGCTAATTGATCGAAGTTGGAATTGATGGGAAATGATTCTGGTAAATCTTTATTTTTCCCTTTAATTGAATGAAGTATATATGAATCACCTTGCCTTAAGTATATTGCAGCTTGAGATGCATGGAATTTTCCAAGACAAGTGAGAATTAAATTATTTAGTGTAAAATTCAAGTCCAAAGAGGAATTGATCAGTTCGCTGAAATCCGCAAACGCCGAAAAATCCCTTTCTGCAATTCTCTCTTTCGATTTATCCATCAGACTTTTAAGTTTTTAATCAGAATAACTTGATTTGAATCAGTGGAAATATTGTACCTTACTTCGTCCATTAACTTTTTCATAAGGTACATACCCAATCCACCAATCTTTTTGCTTTTATGATATTCAATTATATCCGGTTCCGGAATTTTATTCGGATCGAAATGGAGTCCCCTATCAAAAATGGAAATAACAAATTTATTTTTTTCAATCTTTGTGGAAATAGTAATTTCGCCTTCTGGAGAAAATTTATAGGCGTGCTTTATTACATTAGTACATGCTTCGTCTACAGCCAAAATAATTTTATGAATGTCATCCGCATCAAAACCCGCCCTGGCAGCTTGATCATTAATAAAATCCCTTATTACCGAAAGATTTTCAGTGGTGCTTTTAACTGTAATTTCTCTATTTATTTTTTTCTTACTCACTTATTTTCACTCTCGGTAAATTTTGCAACTGCTTCCGATTCTTCGTTGTAGAATTCATAGAGCATCGGGAACCCGAGTAAATCGAATATGTTGTAAACATCAGGTTTTAAATTACTGAACTTAATATCACCTTTGTTTTCTCTCATGGTTTCCACATACGCCATGAACACACCCAAGCCGGCACTGCTGATATAGTTGAGATTACTGAAATTAATCACAACTTTAAATCGATTATTTTCTATAAGCTTATTGAATGCATCCTCTAAATCGGGTGCCGTGTGAGCATCCAAGTAACCGTACAACATAAGAACGCTCACAGAATCGAGCGATTTTGTTTCGACTTTAAATTCAGCCATTAATTTTCTCCGTTTTTTTGTTATCAAACCATCTGAACATCACCAATGTAATGTCGTCGTGTTGCGATTGTTCTTTGGAATAATTTGTTATTTCCATCAAAATAGATTGAGTTAGCATTTCCAAATTCTTATCTGCATGAGTTTGAATTAATTTTTCAAATTTTTCCAATCCAAAGTTTTTCAAATGTGAATCCTGCGCTTCAGTTATTCCATCGGTATACAAACATACAATATCGTTATTCTTTAACTCAAATTCCATTTGTTCAAGGTATTGCGCAAAAAGACCATTCTTACTTATTCCAAGACCTATTCCCTTTGGAGTTAAATGAATTACTTTTCCTTCTCTTAGAATGATAACTGATGGATGACCTGCTCGGCTAAAAAGCAATTTCCCATTTTTTCTATCAACAATTCCGTACACGGCCGTTACAAATTCATTGGGAGAAAGGGAGTTGATCAAAATATTATTCGCTTTATCCAATAACTCTTTGGGTTGATCAACTATTTTAGCTAGCGATTCGAATATTCCTTTTACCTCCGCCATAATGAATGCCGCCGAAATTCCTTTTCCGGAAACATCGGCAACAACGAAGCCGAGTTTCTCATCTTCCAATTCAAAAAAGTCATAATAATCTCCTCCAACTTCGAAGGCAGGTACAAAAGCAGCGGATATTTCAAGAGAATCTAATTTGGGTGTAGTATTCGGAATTATCTTCATTTGAATTTCCCGGGCAACATCCAATTCTTTTTCGAGTCTTTCTTTTTCTATTGATTCCTTTATCAACAAAGAATTTTCCAATGCAACAGCAGCATAATCGGCAAAAGCCCCAATTGTCTTTTCGTCATCTTCATCAAAAGAGTAGTATTTCAGATTACCCGAAAATAAATATCCCGATATTTTATTGTGTATTGAAAGCGGAGCTACCATCAGCGATTCGAAATTCAAATAACGTATTGAATCCTCAAGCGATACTTTGATCGATTGTCTGTTAAAAACTTTTACTCCGGTTAAAGCCGATCTTTCTTCTATTAGAATATTATTCATCACTTTATAAGCTTCGGCAAATCCGATATTAGAAACGGAGACTACTTCCATCCCGTCATCTTCAATAATGGCAAGCCAAGCCACATCGGAATTGCAAACTTTTCTTGTTGTTTCTGTAACTGTTTCGGCCAGCTCTTTAAAATCGAATACTTGGGTTATCAATCTGCTAAAGTTCGCTAATGAACTTACTTCCTTTGCTTTCCTATCGAATGCTTCGGCTGTGGGCAAGTGGAATAGAGTTGTAAAAAATATAACTCCAAAATTAATTGTTGCATAAATCATCATTAGAGTTATTATTGTATAAAATCCCGGAGAAAAGTCGACAAGAATTCTATTCAATAATACTTTGGTATCCATTGTGTAACCTGTTATCACAGCGAATATTACAGATAATAAGATAGATGCGCCTAATAGATAAAGTTTCTGTCTTTTGCTCAAAAAAGCTATCCAGGCTACCCTAATGGAATTAACAATTATCATTACTATCGATACAACAAAAAAAGAATTTTTAATGAAATTCAAATCCGGTTCAATCTTCACTAAAAATGAGGAGAAGTAAGTGGCGCCAAACAGAATAACCATCACATTAAAATAAAGCTTGGGATCTTTTTTCTGTCGTAAATAGAATAATTCTCTAAAAGCAGTGAATAGATAAGTGATACTTCCGATGAATACACTTCCGATAATAGCAACAGCAATTGAATAAGCCAAAGATGTAGCAATACCCTTTTGAACAGGATTAAAAAAAATCATCACAAGAGAGTAAATCAAAAATATTTTTAGAGCGAGTACTGAAACATTCAGAGTCAGAGTTAAAGGGGAATCGGATTTATTCTTAATAATTTCTTCTAAATATACGAACCAGAGAAATGCGGCAAATGCAATCAGAATTTCATTAAATAATAATGAAAAAAAGTTGTCGCTCGATGGGAAAATGATTTTGAAAATAAATACCAGAACCGAAATGGCAACAGCATTTTCCAATTTTCTTTTAATATTCAGATTCATTAGGGGGATATTCATCGGACGATCAATTTTCTTTCTTCTTTTTTAAACTTTTTTTCAGTGAGTCAATGTTAACAAAATTTAACTTCTTAACAATGGAATCCATTTTAGCTTGAATCTCTTCATCGCTCTTACCTTGCATTTCGCTCATAAGTGTCATGCTCGATCCGATTAGTTTGGTTAAATTATTCAAATTAAAATTTACGCTTACAGCGGTAGTGGAATCTCCGTTTTGTTCAACCACATGAAAACCAAATCCATTGTGCAAACTATCATAACCAAAGGAAACATCCACATTTTTATTCTCTTTGAACACATTTATTTTCATCAGTTGAGCTAAGGAATTGATTTTGTCAATATCCGGATTCATAAAAGAGATACTTGCCGTTCCGGAATCAGAATCTATTTTAAAAGTAAACAAAGAATCAGTGGAATTGGAAATCTCGAAAGCTATATTTTTTTCTTCAAGTTTTCTGCGTAATTCTTCATCGAATTCCCCGTAATCGCCGAAATTATTTTTAATATCTTCGAAAAGCGGCTCTAAATTTGCCATCATATCAATAACCGTATCGGGAGAGATAACAACAAAATCTTCTTCCCTATCGTCGATAATTCTTTTTATCTCAAATCTGATAGAGTCAAGATTTGCGAATTGTGTTTCCCGGAATTTATTCCCCGCTTTAATCCTTTGAATTAAATTTTGAATGTCTAATTGTATTGCCTCTCTGACAAGAGCTAATTCTTTATTAATGGCGTAAGTCTCCTCACCATTTTCAAATACGGAGACCATCAATTCATCTTGATAATCCTCCAATACAGAATCCAATTTTGAAATTTCTGTTTGAGATAAGTTATTCCGTGTAATAAATTCATGGTAACTATTTTCCGGTTCCAAATCAGAATTTTTTATTTCTATTTGAGAAGCTCCGGAATATTCGTTCTTAACACTTAAATATTTATTTCCTCTTTCAAGCGGTAAAATACCGGACGAAGCGAAAGTAAATATATCTTTTTTATCTATCGGCTCTGAGGTAAATAGCGGTTTCAAACTTTTAGAATAAAATTCAGCCAGGTTTTCTTTTCCGTCAACTATCATCCCTCCGATTTGTGCGCTATTGTATTTAAAAAACAACATCAACATCAAAGTCAATACCGCAATACCGGAAATAAAAATTATATTTCGTCTCTGTTCAACCGTCATCTAATATCCTAATTCCTTTTGCATCGGTTCCAAAATTATCTTGAGTGACTCCCTTGCCCTGAAAATTCTGGATTTTATAGTCCCGACTTCAACATCAAGTTTTTCGGCAATTTCTTTGTATGAAAAACCTTCGATATCTCTTAATATCAAAGGTTCTTTTAATTTTTCCGGCAATCTTTCAATTGCTTTTCTCACGAATCCCGGAATATCCATATTCTCGGATCTCATTCTTGAACTATGTTGATGAATATCTTCATTCAAAGGAGTAAATATCGACCGTACTTTCTTTTTCCTCAAATAATCTCTGCATTTGTTTACAGTAACACGGTAGAGCCATGTGGTAAATTTAGACTCAAAACGGAAATCGTTCAGCTTTTTATATGTAGAGATAAATACATCTTGTGAAATATCATCAATAAAATCGTTATCCCCCAAAGTCAAATAGACTAAATTCCGAACCTTGTCTTTATGTTTCATTACAAGGTCTCTAAAAGCTGACTCATCACCATTTTGAAATCTTTTAATTATTTCAAAATCTTCGTCAGCAATGTTTTTGTTCATTATATCCGGATTTTCAGGCATAGAGTTTGGTTTTTTAGACGGAATTTTGTTTTATTAGTTCCCTGATTAAAATTTAATATTTAATGAATAAAATTCTTTTTTTTTACAGTCAGAATCAATAATTTGTAGACTAATATAATTATTAATTACGTCATTTAAAATGTCTAATTAGGAGAAATTTAATATTATTAGGAGTAGTTATGAAAATAAAGGTTGAAGAAAAATATTCCGCAGTAGTAATTCAGATTAAAGGCAATATGCTTGGCGGTCCTGAAGCTCAGGAATTTAGTGATCTTATTCACAAATTATTGGATGAAAATAAAAAGAATGTTGTGGTAGATTTAGGCGGTGTTAAGTTCATGAATTCATCCGGATTGGGAATATTAATTTCTGCTTATACCACGATGAAGAATGGCGGCGGCAGATTAGTTATTTGTAATGCAACTGAAAAGATTAACTCATTATTGGTTATCACAAAACTCATTACTGTTTTTGATCATTACAAAACAGTTGACGAAGCTGTTAAATCATTCGAATAAATTTTTAATATCATAAATTAAACTACTCCGGATATTTTAAATATTCGGAGTTTTATTTTGTCTATTTCAAAGGGAGAAGGAAGAAAAATGAGCGTAACAATATTGGTGGGAAGCCAATGGGGTGACGAAGGAAAAGGAAAAATTGTCGATATCCTAAGTGAAAAGTTTGATATAGTTGCAAGGTATCAAGGCGGAGCAAATGCCGGCCATACAATTCAAATAGGCGACAATCAGTATGTATTACATTTAATCCCAAGCGGAATTTTGAGGGATGGTGTTCAATGCGTGATCGGGAACGGTGTTGTAATCGATCCCAAAGCCTTGCTGGAAGAAATTGAATTCTTAAAGTCCCATAATATTGATATCACCGGAAGATTGTTTATCAGTCAAAATGCTCACTTGATTATGCCGTATCACAAATTGTTAGATAATATCTCCGAGAGCGGTAAGAAAAAAATCGGCACAACCGGAAGAGGCATTGGGCCTTGCTATATTGATAAATATGCAAGAAGGGGAATCAAGATTATTGATCTATTAAATAAATCTGCGTTGGAAGAAAAAATCAGATTAAATATTGAAGAAAAGAATAATATAATCGAAAAAGTTTATGGCGAAAAAGGCTTGGACGTAGACGAGATAATTGCCGAATATACTGAATTTGATAAGGTGATCGATCCCTTCATTAAAGATATTCCAACTTTTTTGAATGAAGAAATAAAGAATGGTAAATCGGTATTGATGGAAGGAGCTCAAGGAGCATTGCTCGATGTTGATCACGGGACTTATCCTTTTGTTACCTCTTCCAATCCCACCAGTGGCGGAGCTTGCACCGGAACCGGTTTGCCTCCCACAATGATTACGGATGTTTTCGGAATTATTAAAGCCTACACAACCCGTGTTGGTTTAGGGCCTTTCCCAACTGAACTGAATGACGAGACAGGGGAAAACTTAAGGAAATGGGGTGCCGAATTTGGCGCTACAACCGGAAGGCCAAGAAGATGTGGTTGGTTCGATGCTTTTCTTGTTAAATATTCTTGTATGATAAACGGAATATCGAAAGCGGCAATAACTAAACTTGATGTATTAAGTGAACTTGACGAGATAAAGGTGTGTGTTGGATATGAATTGAACGGTAAAAAGTTGAATACATTTCCAACAACCGAATCTGTGTTAAACAATGTCACTCCGGTTTACGAAACTTTACCGGGTTGGAAGAAAGATATTTCCGGCGCCACATCTTTCGATGAATTACCGGCGGAAGCAAAGGATTATTTAGAATTTATTTCGAAAGAAAGTGGTTTTGAAATTGGTATTGTTTCTGTTGGACCAAGAAGAAGAGAAACAATTATCTTGAATTAATCCAAGCTCTCTGAATTTTATATCTTAAACAAGTTTGTTATTTTAGGTATCTAAATTCAGGGAGCAGTTTAAATGTTCAAATATTTTTTTTGTTTAATATTCCCTTTATTACTTCAAGCACAAAGTAATTTCAACTTTAGAATATCCAATCTTAATGAAATTGATAACACTTATTTTTTAATTCCCACTTGTTACCTGCTGGGCTCAGTTTCTCCTCAACCCGATTCAATAATTATAAATGGTGAAAAATGCACGCTAAATGCTGAAGGCTCCTTCCTTGTTTATACCAATCTGATAATAAAGAAACCTCCCAAAGTAAACTCAACGACGGCAGCCATTATCAATTCTAAAATTTACTACGGGAAAAATATGGAAGAAAAAACGGATTCAGTCAATATTTTTCTTCCTACCAATAATTTTTCCGGTGAACAACTGGAGTTGGACAGTTCCAATTATATTTCACCAAAAGGATTTTATTTGATACGTGATGGTGATGAAATTGAAATTACTTTTAGGGCAACTCCCGGTTCAAAAATAGAACTCCGTAATAGTTATGATTCATCAATTGTGGAATTAAAAGAATTCGAAAAAGAGCTGAGTTCGTCATGGGGAGAAGCAGTTTTTGGCAAAGGAAGTTTTCTACTCGAATCACAAGCTTTAAAAGGATTTTATACCGGTAAGTTTAAAGTTCCTTTTACAACCGATACTATTCATCTGAGAATCCGGTTATTAAAAAATGGTTTTGAAAATAGAAGTTTCGATTTACCTTGTAAAATTCTTCCATTAAAAAGGGATGAACAAATTGTCGGTAAAACAAAATATGACCCAAATTTAATAACCGGGAGATATGGCCCGCGAAAAGGATATAAGTTTTTCTTGCAAAAAGGAATTCCATTGAATATACATTCCTTGGAAAACGGATGGGCTAAAATTGATTTGGGGAATAACGATTTTGCTTATTTGCCGGAAAATTCACTCGACATAAAAAGAAATTCACTGCGTGTAAAACCTGCAGAAATTCAATTGATTAATGTTTCCGTAGATAGCTCAATTAATGTAGTCTTCCCTTTCGCTCATCCGGTTCCGGTGGAAATAAAGCAGAAATATTCCCCTTTGAGATATGAGTTAATTTTCTACAATTCGCTGCACAATATCGATTGGGTAAGGTATAATAATGGTATTAACCACATTGATAGAATTGAGCATACCCAAATAGGAAGAAATCAAATAAAAGTAACAATATTCTTAAACGCTAAAACTTTTTGGGGTTATAGTGCAGAATACGATGGGAATAATTTTATTCTTAGAATAAAAAAGCCTTTGAAAAAAAACAGAGCATTTTTGTTCGGTGTTTCCCAACTGAAAGGAAAGCGAATTGTTATAGACCCCGGGCATAGTTGGGATTCCGGAGCTGTGGGGCCTTCGGGGTTAAAAGAAAAAGATATTAATTTTATTTTGAGTAAAGAATTGAAAAGAGAGTTGGAAGAACTTGGTGCAGAAGTATTTTTAACCAGAGGTCAGGACGAGAATCTTCCTCTAAGATCAAGGAAACAGAAAGTAATTTCTTTTAAACCCGATTTTTCAATAAGCATGCATAATAATGCGGTACCATTGGATGTGAATCCTTTGATTCACAACGGATTTTCCGTTTACTATTACTATCCGCAGTCGAAAGAACTTGCCGCTTTTATTCATAATAATTTCAAAAGGAATTTAAGGTTGAAAGATTTCGGATTATATTGGGATAATTTATATATGTGCAGAATTACCGAGACAATTGCTCTCTTGGTAGAACCAACATTTATTATTCACCCGGAACATGAATTATTATTAAAGAGTCATACTTTTAGGAAAAATATAATAAAATCAATTGCTGATGCTTTGGATGAATTTATTGAGGAATATGGAGAATGAACAGTAGAACCTTACCGGCAAACATTAAAATAGGATTATTATTAATCGCATTAGTTATTGCACTGGGCACCTTGCTCTATACCCAATCTTTGGTGGAAAAATTACAAACAAGGGAAAGAGAATTAGTGGAATTGTATGCCAACGGATTGGAATACATTACAGATGTAAATAAAACCAATACCGATCTTACTTTCATATTCGAAAACATAATTAAGAGAATTGATTTCCCACTAATACTAACAGATGCTAACGATAATGTAAATCTTTCCGGACTTGGTGGAGGATACAAAAATATAGAAATTGATTCGACCTTTACTGAAGAAGAAACAAAAGCTTTTTTGAAAGAAAAAATAAATGAATTAAAGAATACTCACCCCCCAATCCTGGTGACTTATAAGGGGAAAGTAATTCTAACAAAAATTTATTACGGAGACAGCGAAGTAATAAAACAACTAAAGTTTTATCCGTATCTACAAATTATAATAGCAATAGTATTTATTCTAATTGCTTATATCGGATTTTCACACGTGAAAAGGAGTGAACAAAGCAATATTTGGGTTGGAATGGCAAAGGAAACGGCACATCAACTTGGAACTCCGATTTCAAGTTTGATGGGGTGGATGGAATTGATGAAATTAAATAACGAAAACCCGGATAAAGTTCTCGACGCAGCAAACGAGATGGAAAACGATATCGAACGGTTAAACAAAATTGCAAGAAGATTTTCTAAAATTGGCAGCAAACCGGAATTAAAAGAAGAAAAAATAATTGATACTATCGACCGGGTGATGAAGTATTTCAAAAAACGTATTCCTCATACAGGTAAAAATGTTGATTTAAAGATTAGCGGCGACAAAGATGTACTTGCCAACTTAAATGCAGATTTGTTTGAATGGGTCTTGGAAAATCTGATTAAAAATGCCCTTGATGCAATAGAAGGAGAAGAAGGAAAAATTGAGCTCAACATCATCGAAGAAGACGGAGAATGTATAATTGACGTTACTGATTCCGGGAAAGGTATTGATATGAAAAAGAGAAAAGAAGTTTTCCGTCCGGGATATAGCACCAAAAAGAGAGGCTGGGGTTTGGGACTTAGCCTAACTAAAAGAATAGTTGAAAATTACCATAAAGGTAAGATTTTTGTTAAGAGTTCTATAATTGGAGAAGGGACAACTTTTAGGATAATTTTACCTAAAAGAGGGTCTTGACAAATTATCATAAATTCCGTAATATTGAATTGAAGATAATTTAGTCTTTTATCTAATTAAGAATTTTTGACTTGTATTTTTTATAAAAAGTTTGCATATTGATTTTAGTTCTTTTGAGAATGTAACAAAGTTTAATAAAGGTTTCGCAACCCTCCATTAACAACTATCCTGGCTGTCATGGTCCGCCCTCTACCATGGCAGCCCGCCCTCTTTTAATTATCCCAAAGTTTAATTAGTTTATAGTGAATTTTTACATTCATTATGAAATCTATAATATATATCATATTGCTTTTTGTTTTTTCATCTACAATCTTTCCGCAAAAGGATACCTCAGAAACAGTCGATAAGAACAAATTGTTAATCATTGCCGGTGCAACTTCAGCAGCGTTTATTTACGGTTACGCTATTCAAAATACAATCTGGTGGAAAGGGACCAAGAGTAATTTCCACGTTAATTTCAATCAGGACTGGACTTATGCTCATGGCTCCGACAAATTCGGTCATTTCTTCTTCGGAACATTAATTACTTCGACTTATTCCAAACTCTTTCAATGGAGTGGAATGAGTAAAAGGAAATCACTTTTTTATGGCGCTCTTGTATCATTCTCGTATCAAACATTCATAGAAATAAGGGATGGATTTTCAAAAGATTACGGATTCAGTCCGGGTGATTTTACGGCAAATTTACTCGGTGCATTGTATCCCAATTTACAAGAATTGTATCCCCGGCTAAAAAGTTTCAATTTCAAAATATCCTATTTCCCTTCCGAAAGATTTAAACACGGTTCTAACCGGTATTTAATAGACGATTACGAAAGTACATATAATTGGCTTTCAATTAAATTAAGTTCGATTCTCCCATCCGGATATTCAAACTACATTCCCAAATTTGTTGCACTGGCACTTGGGCATAGCGTCAAAAAGTTGAACACCTCCGGAGTTCATCACGAATTTTATATTTCATTGGACTGGGACTTTACGCATGTAAAAACCTCCAATCCAATTCTCGGGTTGTTGCTCAATTTTATCAACAAATATCATCTCCCCGCACCGGCGGTGAAAATTTATCCGGATGTAATTTGGTACGGAATAAAATTTTAAAATGGACTTGGACTCGGCAAATCGTCTTTAATTTTTGTAATTTTGGGAAATACATTTAGGAAAGAATATGCATCAGCACAAAAAAAGACCCAAATGGGACGAATATTTTCTGAAAGTCGCCATGTTGGTTTCCGAAAGGGCAACTTGTCCAAGAATGCATGTTGGATGCGTTCTGGTAAAAGATAAACAAATATTAGCAACAGGATATAACGGCTCTATTCATGGTCAACCACACTGCGACGATGTAGGTTGTCAAATTGTAGATAATCATTGCGTAAGAACAATTCACGCAGAGATGAATGCAATCATTCAATGTGCAATTCATGGTGTTTCCACCAAAGGTGCAACGGCTTACATTACTAATATGGCTTGCACAAATTGCGCAAAAGCCCTTATTGCTGCGGGAATTGAAAGAGTTGTTATTTTTTCAGATTATCACGACACCCTGGCTGAAGAATTCTTTGCTAATGCAAATGTAAGAATTGATAGATTACCTCAACCGGGGAACACTATTGAATATGATTTGAGCAATTTCAGTTCGGCTAAAAAAATTGAAGAAGATTAAATGACAAAACTTACTAAAGAATATCTGAAAAAATATTTTGAGAAAGGTAATTTCATCAACCGCGACGTAAGTTGGATTGAGTTTAACAGGCGTGTGATGGAAGAAGCTTTAAATCCGGAATTACCTTTGCTGGATAGAGTTAAATTTATTTCGATATTCTTTACGAATCTGGATGAATTCTACATGATTCGCGTTTCCGGTTTGAAGGAAAGGTTGAGAGCTCATGTTTACGAACCATCCATCGACGGATTAACTCCTAATCAGGAATTAATTCGAATTGAAAAAGAAGTAGCTCAAATGTACGATCAAATTTATTCCTATTGGAATGAAAAGATCGTTCCCGAACTGAAAGAAAACAATATCTCACTTTGTAGTTATAAAAGTCTTACTAAAAAAGAGAAAGACACTTTAAAAGAATACTTTAAAAAAGAAATTTATCCTGTATTAACTCCATTGGCTTTCGATCCCGGAAGACCTTTCCCCTATATATCGAACTTGAGCTTAAGCTTTGCGGTTTTGGTGGAAAAAAGCAATAAAGAAAAACACTTTGCAAGAGTCAAGATTCCCACAGTAATTCCAAGATTAATTCGAATAGACACATTATTCAAGAAAAAAGGGAAACCATATTCAACAAAAAATTTCAGATTTGTATGGCTTGATGATTTGATTGAAAATAATATGGATCAACTTTTCCCGGGGTTAAAAATAATATCCTCAAGTAAATTTAGAATTACAAGAGACACCGACCTTGAGATTCAAGAAGACGAAGCCGATGATCTTTTGGAATTAATTGAGGAGAATGTAAAACAGAGGAAATTCGGTTTTGTTGTCAGATTGGAAGTCGATAAATCCATGCCCGATTTCATGCTGGAAACATTGGTTGAAAATCTTGAAATTACTTCACGGGATATTCATAAAATTGACGGACCTTTGGGGCTCTGTGATGTAATGCAACTATATTCTTTACCGAAACCCGAATTGAGGGAGAAGCCTTTTTATCCGGTTATTTCTCCGATATTCGAAGAAGAGGAAAATATATTTTCGATCATCAAAAGAAGGGATATACTTCTTCATCATCCCTACGAATCTTTTAATCCAGTTGTTGATTTCATTAAAGAATCATCCAAAGATCCCGATGTACTTGCCATTAAACAAACCCTGTACAGGGTGGGGCCAAATTCACCGATAGTAAAAAGTTTGATTGAAGCTGCAGAAAGAGATAAGCAAGTTGCTGTACTTGTAGAGTTGAAAGCCAGGTTTGACGAAGAGAATAACATCTTTTGGGCAAAGGAACTCGAAAAAGCCGGTGTTCACGTTGTTTACGGGTTGGTTGGATTAAAGACACACGCAAAAATGACTCTGGTAGTCAGGAAAGAAATGGACGGCGTTAAAAGATACGTGCATTTAAGCACCGGCAATTATAATCCGGCTACTGCAAAAATTTATACTGATCTCGGACTCTTTACTGCAGATAAAGACATTTGTGAAGATGTTAGCGATGTATTCAATTTTTTAACAGGATATAGCGAACAAAAGAATTACAGAAAGCTTCTAGTAGCACCACTGAACATAAGAACTACATTTCTGAGATTAATTGAACGGGAAATTGAAAACGTGAAGAGAGGCGGTAAGGGACATCTTATTTTTAAATTAAATTCTCTTGTTGATCCAACCATCATTGCCGCTCTTTACGAAGCTTCCTGCAACGGTGTAAAAATTGATTTGATTGTGAGGGGCATTTGCTGTCTGATTCCGAATGTAAAAGGATTAAGTGAAAATATTAATGTAATCTCTATCGTCGGCAGATTTTTAGAACATAGTCGAATCTTCTACTTTCACAATAACGGCAATGAAGAAATATATTTAGGCAGTGCGGATCTTATGCAAAGAAACCTCGATAGAAGAGTTGAAGTTATTTTCCCAATTGAAGATGAGATTATTAAAAGAAGAATTTATGAAAACATCCTGCTAATGGCATTGAAGGATAATGTGAAAGCCAGAAAAATGCTTCCTTCGGGGAAATATGCTTTCAAAGAATCTTCTAATGGTGAAGAATCCATTAATATGCAAGAATGGCTGATGAACAATGTAAGTCATGCCACCAGCAATATTGGCGAATCAAGTTTTGCAAAAATTAAACAGTAAAAATTCTCCACACCTGAGCTACGATAAATGTAACGATTAACCCGAGTATCAAGGGTAAAAATGTTGCTACAGCCGTCCATTTAATACTTTTAGTTTCTTTGAATATTGTAAAAATTGTTGTGGAACAAGGATTATGAAGGAGACTGAATAGCATTAAATTTATTGCAGTTAATGTAGTCCATCCGCCCGCCGAGAGAATAGCAGCGGTATCGCTTATTGAATTAGCTTCGAACAAAACTCCCGCCCCGCTGCCAACTCCATTTATACCCGCAGTCAAAACAGTGAGCATTAAAACTGTCGGTATCACAATTTCATTTGCCGGGATCGCAATTATATAAGCCAAAACTATAACTCCGTTCAACCCAAAATAAAATGCAGCCGGGTCAACATAGTTTATGAAATATTCCGCAATTGTCTTTCCCTCGAAACTAATATTTGCGACCAACCAAATTACAATACCCGCCGGAACTGCAAAAACAATTGCCCTCCACAGCACAAAGAGAGTTCGGTCTATTAACGAAGTGTAAAGTGTTTGAAGTATCCTCGGGGGGCGATAAGGAGGCAGTTCCAAACTAAACGCAGAAGCTTCTCCCTCTAAAACAGTATTCGATAATATCCAAGAAACAAGCAAACTGAATCCTACACCGAGTAAAGAAATAAAAATTACCGATGCAGAAGTAATTAAGCCGGTCCAGGCTGCCGGAACTAGCGACCCTAAGAAGATAGTTGCCAATAAAATTTGTGTTGGCCATCTTCCGTTACATAAAGAAAAATTATTGGTGATAATCGCAATCAATCTTTCCCTCGGGGAATCAATTATTCTTGCGGCAACAACTCCGGCAGCATTACAACCAAAACCCATAGTCATTGTAAGAGCTTGCTTGCCGTGTGCACCTACCTTTCTGAAAAGAAAATCCATATTAAATGCCACCCGGGGTAAATAACCAAAATCCTCCAACAATGTAAACATTGGAAAGAAAATCGCCATTGGAGGAAGCATAACTGCAATCACCCACGCCATAGCCAAATAAGCACCATCAATTAAAATTCCCGATAACCACCAAGGTAAATTTATTGCTTCCGCCAATTGTTTAAGAAATGGATGGATCTCACCTACCAATATTGAATTAAGAAATGAAGAAGGATAGTTTGCCCCCTCTACGGTGAGCCACAAAACTACGGCAAGCATTAAGAACATTACAGGGAAACCGGTCCATTTACTGGTTACAAGTTTATCGATGAATTCATCCAAATTCTTTCCGCTTCCGCTCCTTTTACTTGTTGCTTCCTCTGCAATTGCCGAAGCCTCTGAATAGATCCGCTTTGTGAGTAAATCATGTATATTATCGTTTAAATTCCATCTTAAAGAATTTGCTTTATCTACGATTGCTTCTTTTTTCATTATTCCACTCCTTCGGCAATCCGCTGCTGTGTTCTAATATCGGAAAGTTCGCCGGACTTAACGGCGTCGATAATAGACTGATCTCCTTCGAGTAATCTTAATGCAATCCATCTTGGGTTGGGTAATCCCGGGAATTCTTCTTTCAAACTTTTCACCAATTCATCCACAGCTTTATCCAAATCGGGATAGGTTTCAGTTATTCTCAATGGATTGCATTTATACGAGCCGGAAGCAACTTCATAAACATATTTCAAAAGATTATCCATACCTTCCTTTTGCCTGGCTGCGGTAAGCACAACCGGAATGCCTAATCTTTTTGCTAATCTTCTTTCGTCAACCTCAATTCCGTGTCTTTTTGCTTCGTCCATTAAATTTACACACAGAACCGCTCTGTCGGTTATTTCCAATACTTGAATAGCTAAATTCAAATTTCTTTCAAGACGTGTTGCGTCAACAACAATTATAGTTACATCAGGTTGACCAAACAGAATAAAATTCCTTGCTATTTCCTCATCAGTGCTGGTAGATAATAACGAATAAGTGCCGGGAAGATCAACCAATTTAAATTTCTTATTGTTATAAATGAATCCCCCCTCCGCGCGCGATACAGTCTTGCCCGGCCAATTCCCGGTATGTTGTTTTAATCCGGTCAAATTATTAAATACCGTGCTCTTGCCGGTATTGGGATTCCCTGCCAGAGCAACCACAAAATCGAAATCGCTCATATCGATTCCGAGTTTTACCAAATTGTTCAGATTATGAACCGGACAATTTTCGCAATTATCATTATGCTGCATTTCTTTTAACCTTTCTTATATAAATCCATTTGGATATTTCTTTCCTTAATGCGATTGTAGTTTCCCTAACTAAATAGGCTGTTGGATCTTTACCAACTCCTTGCAATTTTGCTTTCACTCTTGTTCCCGGCACAATTCCCAAATCGAGCAATCTGCGTCTCTGTTGCCCAATTAACGCATTCGAAATCCCGATGATTTCCGCTTCTTCATTCAATTTTAATTTATCCAATGTTTCAAACTCTTCCAGAATTTCCTCGGGTTGCTCGATCTTTTTAACTGTAATATTTTGTGTGAACGGAAGGGCTAATACTATTTCTTCACCTTCAACTTCCAAAATTATCTTTGAAGAATCTTTGTGCAGAATTCTGATTTGCATTCCCCTTCTCAAACCAAGTACAGATAGTTGCTGATAAATATGTTTGGGTTCGTCTTCGATATGAGTAATTATGCAGTAATCATCAATATTCATTTCATTCAATGGGGAACCTGAAAATTCGGGGAGTTCTCCTTTTTTTGTTGGGATCGGGTCCCCGTGAGGATCGTAAATCGGATTTCCCAATTTTGCGGAAATTTCATCCGCTTCCCTTTCGGTTATTTTATGTTCCTTCAATTCTGCTTGATTATGCCATTCCTCAACGGGTACCGATGTTTCTTCTGCCAAATATCTTTCCCACAATCTATGAATGCGTATAACCTTCAGGGCATACGACCTTCCGGAAGGAGTAAGCCGGAGTTTTTCTTTTTCGTATGAAATTAATCCCAACTCCGATAACCGTTCAATTATTTTCGCGGCCTGTCTCCCGCTAATCGACATGTTGCCCGCTAAAGAATCCAAGGTTGCATCTAATTTTTTGTATTCATAATCGTATAGATGTTTCAGTGCATCTTCTATTAAAATTCTTTCCGAAGAGGAAGAATATGCGGTAATTTTTTTTCTGATTTTAGTACGGTATTTCACAATGATAATCAAAGCAATTACAAAGAGAGAAAATACTACCAATAGCATTAAAGGTTGATTCATACCGCCTCCTCTTTCACGAATAGATTCTGTGTAATTTGTGAACTTAAAATGTGGGTTGTCCCCGATAAATCAATTTCCATCGATGCATCAAATTTTCTTACATCGTTCACCGTGAAAGTAGATTCCAGAAGCAGTCCCAATTGGGTTAAATGGGTAATTAAAGAACTGTCATTATCGTTTACTCTCATTAAAGTATATTTTGCCCCAACCTTTGCTTCCGCCAGAGGAATTAGTTTATCTGTCTGAGGAATATCAAAATTTTTATCGGGAATGGGAGCCCCATGAGGATCCAGCGTAGGGAAATTTAAAAACTCATCAATTTTATTAATCAATTTATCCGAAGTCTCATGCTCCAATTTTTCCGCTTCGTCATGAACTTCATCCCATTCCATGTCTAGCACCTTGTTCAAAAACAATTCCCAAAGTCTGTGCCTCCTTAATACCTGCAAAGCCATCTTTCTCCCTTTCTCCGTCAGTCTTACTCCCCTGTATTTTTCATATTCAACAAGGTCTTCCGACTTCAGTTTCTTGAGCATATCCGAAGTAGCAGCCTGGGAAACAGATAATTTTTCCGAAATGTACTTAGTAGTTACCGCGGATTCCGATTCCTCGCTTTTGTTGAAAATAACCTTTATGTAATCTTCTCTGCTTGTGGTTGACATGATATTCTCCTCCACAAATTTAAGCATACTTAATTATTTTTTCAAGTTTATCTAATTTATTATTTTGAACTTATTTCTTTATTCTTGCATCATATACTCTTTAATTTTGGTGAATACTCTAATTATAAGTAATTTTGGAATCTTAATTTATTTCTAGAAAGGAAAAACAGATGGCAAATATGACGAATGATTCGATAATGAATTCTTTGAGAAAAGTGAACGATCCCGATTTGAAGAAGGATTTAGTTACTCTGAATATGGTTAAAAACGTTGAAATTAAAGGAAACGACGTAAAAATAGACATACAGCTTACTACCCCGGCTTGCCCGTTAAAAGATATGATAAAAAATGATATCGTTAATGCTGTAAAAGAAGATCATCCCGAAATAGGAAACATTGAAGTTGATATGGATTCGAGTGTTTCGGCTCATGTGAATGCTTCGAAAGACGCAATTTTACCTGGAGTAAAAAACACTATTGCAGTTGCCAGCGGTAAAGGCGGTGTTGGTAAATCTACCGTTGCTGTAAATTTGGCATTAGCTCTTTCTAAAGAAGGAGCCAAAGTGGGATTGTTGGATGCGGATATTTACGGTCCGAGTATCCCGATCATGCTTGGAATTGAAGAACAACCTAAAATCTATCAAGATGCGAATTCAAAGAAGATGATGCCTTTGGAAAATTACGGTATCAAACTTATGTCAATTGGTTTCTTGGTGGATGAAAATACTCCCGTTATTTGGCGCGGACCAATGGCAAGTGGAGCTGTAAAACAATTTATGTCCGATGTCCACTGGGGTGAACTTGATTATTTAATTTATGACCTCCCTCCCGGAACAGGAGACATTCAATTGACTTTAGTTCAGACTATTCCTCTCACCGGTGCAGTAATTGTAACTACTCCACAGCCGGTTTCTTTGGTTGATGCCAAAAAAGGATTACAAATGTTCAACCGCGTGAATGTTCCGATTTTAGGTCTGGTAGAAAACATGAGTTATTTTGTAGCACCGGATACCGGAAAAAGATATGATATTTTCGGTCATGGTGGTGGCGAAACTTTTGCCAAAGAAGCGAATGTTCCATTCTTAGGCAAAATTCCGATTGACCCGAGAATAAGGGAAGGCGGAGATACCGGAAAACCATTGGTAATGGAATACCCGGATTCCGAAGAATCAAAAATAATTCATGAAATTGCAAAAAATTTGGCCGCTCAAGTAAGTATAAGTAATGCAAATTTGACAACTCCCAAAATTGAAATATCTTTGGATAATTGATGGGAACAATAGATAAAAGTCAAATAGAAAAATCTTTAGAGAGTATACGCCCATATCTTAAAGCAGATGGCGGCGACGTTGAATTGATAGGCATTTCCGAAACCGGAATTGTTGAAGTAAAACTAACCGGGGCGTGTGCAGATTGCCCAATGTCTATGATGACATTGAGGGCGGGAATTGAAAGAGCGCTGATGCGCGATATTCCCGGCATCAAAAGAGTGGAAGCAAAATTTAATTAATTTTTTTGAGGTTGTGATATGAGAAAAACTGTAATTGCCGGCAACTGGAAGATGAACAAGAACCTTTCAGAAGCCGTTGAGTTGGTTTCCGAATTAAAAAATTTGGTAAATGGAACTTCTCCAAATTGTGATATAATTGTATGTCCGCCATTCACAAATTTGGAAACTGTGGGAACCATAATTAAAGATTCCCCCATCAAAATGGGTGCTCAGAATATGTATTTCGAAAAATCGGGAGCTTTTACCGGAGAAATATCTGCCGATATGTTGAAATCCGTCGGAGTTGAATATGTGATTCTCGGCCATTCCGAAAGAAGAGCAATTTTCGGCGAATCGGACGAAACGATAAACAAAAAGATAAAATTTGCTTTGGCTAATGGGTTGAAACCAATCTTTTGCATAGGAGAAACTCTTGAAGAACGCGAAAGCGGAATTATGAAAGATGTGATTGAAAGGCAAGTTAAAAACGGTCTTTTGAATGTCACAAAAGAAGAAATGAACAACGTTATTGTGGCATACGAACCGGTTTGGGCAATAGGCACTGGAAAAACCGCCACACCCGAACAGGCACAGGAAGTGCATGCATTTGTAAGAGGATTGCTTTCAGAACTATTTGATGATGAAACAGCTCAAAATACAACAATTCAGTACGGAGGAAGTGTAAAACCTGAGAATGCGAAATCACTTCTTTCCCAGACTGATATCGATGGTGCTCTCGTTGGAGGAGCCTGCCTTAAAGCAGATTCTTTCTTCGGAATCATTCAGTCCGCATAATTTTATTTCAGCCCTCATAAATCCTTAATTTATGAGGGCTTACGCTAATTCCAAATTGATTTGCCCTCCTTTCTTTAGTATATTTGTAGTCTTGATTTTTCCTATTTAGAATGATAACAAAAGTGCTAAAATTTCATATCGTATTTTTATTTTTGACTTCGATTTTATTCGGTCAGGTTGAAATTATTGAACTCCCTTCCATTGCTCCGGAGCAATATTTTTCCCATAAAAGTAACTCAAAATTAATTCCGTTTGAAACGGATTGGGAATTATACAAACGCGAACAGCCGGATAAAAGAATAAGGGTCGACTTACCCGTCGAATTCAATTCGGAATCGGAATTTATTTTCGAAAAAACTTTCGATTTGCCCGCAACAGAAAAAGGTAAGAATTTTATTCTTCATTGTATGGGAATAAATTACTCTGCGGACTTCATTCTTAACGACATAGTAATATTTCGACATACCGGAGGAACATATCCTTTCGACGTGAAACTTCCCGGGAATTTATTAAATTTTGACGGAAAGAATTCCCTTAAGGTTGAAGTGAGGTATTTTTCGGATCCCGAAATTACAATTCCTTTGGAACAAAAGTTTTTATTCCCAACCGAAAAAGGCGGGATATTCAGAGACCTGTTTTTAGAAGTACTTCCATCTATTGCAATCGAAAATATTTATCATAAATTTAGTTTTGATTACAAAAAAGATAAAATCCTTGTTGATCTAAAAATCAAATTCATTTTCGATGAAGAAATTTTAGAGAAGAACCCCAATCAAAAGTTCACATTAAAAATTACTGCCTTCGATTCCGACAGACTATACTCATCGAAGGAATTCACTCTGAAACCATCTACAGATTTATTGCCGTTTAAAATTAGTTTGGACAAAGCCAAAGCTATTTCTCAATCCCGCAACTTAAAATTGGGCTTAGAAATAATAAATGATGAAACAACAATTTTTAATTTTAATCAACCATTCTATCCTTTCGACATTTCTCTTTCGGACAAAGGGTTTGAATTAGGTGGAAATAAATTCAGATTCAAGGGAACAACTTTTATTCCCCTGGAAAACAAATCTGAACCAAAGGCAGATTATTATCGCAAGCAAATTCAATTCATTTCCGAAGCCGGTTTTAACGTTGTAAGATTCAATAAATCCTTGCCGGATTATCTTGTATTGAACGAGATGCAAAAGAAAGGTTTGTTTGCATTGATTGATATCCCACTTGACGGGCTTCCGGATAATTTGGCTGAGGATGAAGATTTTCGAAAAAGAGCTTTGCTTTATATTCAAGAAATGATTGAATCCTACTCTTCATTCGATAATGTAATCGGATTCGGAATCGGCTCTTCCTACGTTGGTTCATCAACTTCACAAATGGATTTTCTTAAAAAAATTATTCAAGAAATTTCTGACTATACTGATAATTTTATTTACGCATCATTTATTGAATTTCCGAAGGAAGCTTTGGACGGGCTCGATTTTTATGGTGTACAATTTTATGCCGAACAACCGGTTGAGATGATTAAAAAACTTAATGAATTTTCAACTGTTGTTCCCAAAGGAAGGATTATTGCCTCTTCGGTTACTTATCCTTCTGTTTATGGTAAGTCGAATGGGTATTTGGACGCATTCAGCATCGAAGCTCAAGCAAAGTATTTCTACGATGCAATTTCCCACTTTAACAGAAATGATATCCCGGGATTTTTCATTAATTCCATTTTCAATTATAAAGGGAATTATTCTTCACTTTTTGCAGGTTATAGTGAGGTTAATGAATACTCCATCGGACTTCAATCATCGCCCGATAAACCTAAAAGTTTTGCTTACGAAGTTGTGAAATCCAAATTAACGGGAGGAAAGAAAATAAATATTCCTCTTGGTACTCAAAAAGATCGTTCGCCAATTTTCTTTGTTATAGTTGCCCTGGTATTGGCAATCATAATGGGAATTCTGGTGAACACAAAGAGAAAATTCAGAGAGGATGCAACCAGGGCATTACTTCGTTCATATAATTTTTATGCGGATATTCGAGATCATCGTATTTTGAGCGGAGTTCATACTTTTATTCTGATGATTGTTATTGCCGGGGCTCATTCGTTGTTGGTAACAATACTTCTTTATTTTTTGAGAATGAATATTCTTTTGGAAAAAATATTGATTGCACTCAATACAACTTGGATTATCAATTTTGTTAGCTATTTAGCGTGGAATCCGGTTCAATCGATGTTGATACTCTTTGGAATATCAATCGGAATATTTCTACTTCTTAGCGTAGTAATTAAATTATTTTCGGTATTCGTAAAACAAAGGATTCTTTTCTCCAATATATACTTTGTGGTAGTATGGTCATTTCTTCCCGTTGTATTATTGTTACCGCTGGAAATTGTTTTGAATAAAATTCTGATATTGAATCAATTCAATCTTATCATTTATGC
>CAZULK010000009.1:0-37506 GCA_964621225.1 uncultured Melioribacteraceae bacterium
AATTAAAGTAATTAAAAAAATTTTAACCGGAATAGATCAAAAAAAATTAAAAACATTTGAAGATAAAGTTAATTATTATTTACTAACAGAAGAACTATCCAAATTAGAAATGAAAAAACAATATATTAAAAATTAAGAGCAAGGTATGAAACAAAGAGAAATTAAAGTGAAACTGACACTATTTCTCGCTGGAAACAGCTCAAATTCCGTCATGGCCGAAAACAATTTGAAAAAGTTTTTGGCATCTAAATCCAATATTAACGCAGATATTAAGAAAGTAAATGTAAATGAAAAACCACAACTTGCTCTCAAAAAAAACATACTCCTTGCACCTGCTCTTTTAATAGAGATGGGTAAGGAAGAAAAAGTCATTTTCGGAAATCTTTCCGATGATTCCGTTTTAAATTCAATATTGGAGTAATATGAAAAAGAAGAGACTCGATAAAACCTTCTCCGATGAAATGTTAGACGCAATTCGCAAAGGCGAAGTGGATACAATTATTGCAGAAAATAAGGAAGTATTGAAAATCCGCCTAGCCAAGGTAGAAGAGGCCCTTCAAAAAAGTGAAATAAAATATAAATCTATTTTCGATAATGCCAACGATGCCATTTTCTTTATGGATTCGACAACTTTCGTTGATTGCAACAATAAAACTCTCGAATTATTCGGCTGCAAACATAAAAGCGAAATGGTTGGGCATCATCCTTGGGAATTTTCTCCCGAACAACAACCCGACGGAGAAAAGTCGACAGTAAAAGCTAAGAAATACATTGAAGCTGCCTTCTCCGGTGAACCGCAAAGATTCGAATGGATTCACACCAGAACCGACGGGAGTACATTTGTTGCCGAGGTTTCTTTAAGTCCGGTAAAAATTGTAAAAAACACTTATCTGCTCGCCGTTGTTAGGGATATTAGTGAAAGAGTGAAATTCACAAAACAATTGGCAGATTCAGAGGCACTCTTCCGCTCTATTATCGAAAGTTCAAACGATGTAATCTACCTACTGTATGCAGGAAAATTTGAACTGATTAATGATAAATTCACGGAATTAACAGGTTATACTTTGGAAGAAGTGAATTCGGATGAATTCAATTTTATGCAGATGGTCGCACCGAGGAGTATCCCCAAAATAGAAAAAAGAATGAAAATGCAGAGGGAGGGTAAAGAACTCGATAAAATTTATGAGTTTTATGTTTTGACTAAAGATGGAAGGGAAATTCCTTGCGAAACTTCCACATCATATATTAAATATAAGAATGGCATAGCGACTTTGGGAATTCTAAGGGATATTTCTGAGCGAAAAAAAGCCGAAGATGAACTTAAAAAATTATCGATGGCTGTAACTCAAAGTCCGGCTATCGTAGAAATAACGGATCGGAATGAAATTATTGAGTACGTTAATCCTACATTACTGGAAGTAACCGGTTACAAATTAAACGAAGTATTAGGAAACACTCCAAGAATGTTCAAATCGGGATTAACACCGCCGGAAACATACCAGGAAATGTGGGATAAACTTAAGAACGGAAATGTTTGGAGGGGAAGATTCATCAACCAAAAAAAGAATGGTGACATTTACTATGAATCGGCTCAAATAGCTCCCGTAAAAGATGAAGATGGGAATGTTGTTCATTATGTAAAAGTAGGGCAAGATATAACAAAATTAATAGAATACGAGAATGAGCTTATAGCCGCCAAAGAAAAGGCCGAAGCTTCAGACAGATTGAAAAGTGAATTCCTTGCGCAAATTTCCCACGAAATTCGGACGCCACTGAACATACTTTTGAACTACAGTTCTCTCATTCAAGAGGAATACCAAGAGGAAGGAAAAGGGGAATTAAATTGGGTCTTCAATGGAATGAAGGATGCGGGCGAAAGAATTATCAGAACAATAGATTTAATCATCAATATGTCTCAACTTCAAACGGGATCGTATGACCCGAAATTTTCAAAATTACAATTACATGATATTGTGAATGCATTGGTAATCGAATTCGAATCGATTGCAAAAAGGAAAAACTTACCCATCAAGTACAACGACCAATGCAAAACTTGCGGCATTTACGCAGATGAATATTCTGCTAAAAAGATAATTGAGAATTTAATTGATAACGCAATTAAATATACAGAAGAGGGTGAAATCACAATTGAAACATTCGACGAGGGAGACAGACTTGGCATTTCCGTTATAGATACAGGCATTGGGATAGATAAATCTTATCTGCCAAGAATATTCGATGCATTTTCCCAGGAAGACCAGGGATACACCCGTAAATTTGAAGGAAACGGATTGGGATTGGCACTGGTGAAAAAATTTGTTGAACTTAATCATGCAGAAATAAAAGTCGAAAGCGAAAAAGGGAAGGGAAGTAAGTTTACTGTTCTGTTTCCGAAAAGCGAAAGCATATCAATTGATTAGGCTTATTATTGATTTAGTCCCTTCTAGGTAAATTAAATTTTATTCATTTCTATTTATTTCGAAAATAAGAAAATTATTCTTAGCTTTGAATAATAAAACTATGGGTCTATTATGAAACGAACACTTATCATCTTCTTCATTCTTACCGCAATTATCTTTGGACAGGATAAAGTGTATCTGGGTAAAATAGATGGCATGATAGATCTTGGTTTGGCGCCGTATGTTAAACGAATTATAAGCGAAGCGGAAAATGCGAACGCCAAGGCCGTTATATTTCAAATTAACACATTCGGCGGGAGAGTAGATGCGGCAACACAGATAAAAGATGCAATTCTCGACAGCAAAGTGCCTACAGTTGCATTCATAAATAAAAGAGCAATTTCTGCCGGGGCATTGATTTCGCTTTCATGTCAAAAAATTATTATGGTTGACGGGGCTTCAATTGGAGCCAGTACGGTTGTGGATCAAGCCGGGGCAAAACAACCTGAGAAGTATCAATCCTATATGCGGGGGGAAATGCGCTCTACCGCTGAAAGAAACGGAAGAAGAAAAGATATTGCCGAAGGCATGGTTGACGAAAGTGTTGTTGTTGAAGGATTAGTTGATAGCACCAAATTAATTACATTAACCACCAAGGAAGCTCTTCACTATGGAATTGCAGATACAGCATTAAACAATTTGAACGAGGTTCTTGCATATTTAAATTTATCAGGTGCGGATATAGTTGAACTGGAAAGTAACTGGGCGGAAGATTTTGTCAGATTCATTAACAATCCGATAGTTTCATCATTACTCATAATGATCGGTCTTGTCGGAATGTTCACTGAAATTAAAACACCCGGTTGGGGATTGCCCGGAACTGCTGCCATTATTGCTTTGGCGCTTTTCTTTGGTGCCGGATACATCCTTAAAATTGCTTCTGTATTAGAGATAATTATTTTCGTTATTGGTGTGATACTTTTATTGATTGAAATATTTGTTATACCCGGATTTGGAATTTTTGGTGTACTCGGAATTGTAATGATTGTCACCGGATTATTTATGGGATTGATATCGGATTTACCCATATTCGATTTTAGCTCAATCTCCGGTGCGTTAGTGCAATTAGCTTCTTCATTTTTGTTATCGGGTATTGTTATATTTATTCTTTCGAGAACCCTTCCCAAAACTAATGCATGGAATAGAATGATACTTAACAAAGGGATTGAATCTTCTTCAGGATATTCGGCAATACCGAAAGTCCACGAGTTATTGGGCAAGAAAGGCAAAGCCATTTCCGATTTAAGACCGGCCGGAATTGCGGAGATTGAAGGAAAGAGAATTGACGTAGTTACCGAAGGGGATTACATCGAAACCGGTAACGAAGTGGAAGTGATTGAAGTGAGAGCTTCGAAAGTTGTTGTAAAAAGAGTTTAATTGTAAAGTAAATATTTTTCTCTTATAGATTTGAATTCATTCAATTTTTTCTCCCATGAGTTGATAATTTCCAAGGGAGTTTTATTTTCTTCCAGCATAAAATAGAGTTGCTTGCTTCCGTATAGTTTTGCCATCCAATTTTCATTTATCTCAAACTGTTCAGGGTAAGTATGTTTCAATTCGTAAATTAAATTTATAGCAAAAATTAATGGATCGAATAAATTTATATCAGTAATTTCAATCTTTATTCCGTTGCATTTTATCCCTTCATATTTCGGATGATTTGCTACTCCGGGGATGGATTTAGGAGTGAATGTTATAGGATGCAATTTAACACCTTCCAATTCAGCCAATTCCAATTCTTTAATTAATATATTTGATTCAATATAAGGAGAACCAAAAATCAAAAATGGTGAATCCGTTCCTCTCCCTTCGGAAACATTTGTAGCTTCCAAAAGACACATCCCGGGATATGCAATTGCAGTATGGAATGAATTGATGTTCGGAGAAGGATTTATCCATTTTAATCCTGTATCGCTAAATCTCATTCTACGATTCCAATTCTCGCATTTAATTATTTCCAAATCCAATTTGCCTGAAGAATTGAATAATCTTTCTCCTTTGAAGAATTTCGCAAGTTCTCCTACCGTCATGCCGTGGGCAATAGGAATTTCAGCAATTCCAACAAAAGATTTGAACTTTTTTTCGAGTACGGGACCGTTTACATAATTTCCTCCGAGAGGATTTGGTCTGTCGAGAATAATTACCTTAACCCCGTTTTCCGCGCAGGCTTCCATAACATAATACATGGTGGAGATATAAGTATAAAATCTTGCCCCGATATCCTGTATATCAAAAATCATTACATCCAAATTGGATAATATTTCCGGAGAGGGCTTTCTATTTTTTCCGTAAAGGGAATAAACCTGAATTCCGGTTTTATCGTCTTTGCCGTCATTTATTTTTTCGCCCGCCTGAACATTTCCCCTTATTCCGTGTTCAGGACCAAACAAGGCTACTACATTAACCTTTGCAGCTAATAGGGCATCAATTAAGTGTTCTCCGTTAGATAGCAAGGATGAATGATTTACGGTAAGACCGACTCTTTTATTTTTAATAAGCTCAAGTTTTTCCGATAATAAAATATCCGCTCCGGTTAGGACTTTTTTGTGCAAATCCTTTTCTTCTAACTTGGAGGAACAAAAGGATAAAGAAATCAATAATATGAAAAGGAAAATATTTTTCATCTCTCGCAGGATAATTTATAATATTGCCAAGCGGCAACACTCATTCCGTCCCATAATTCATTAGATTTAATCAATTTATCTATTTCTTTAGCGTCGAGTTCAACCAATTCAAATTCTTCAGTAAAATCGGGTTGAAGGGGAGAGGGGAACAGACCGGTTGCAACATAAACATAACAGATTTCATCTGTCACTCCGTTATACGGATTGAATTTTGCAATTAATTTTAAATTTGATGAATCGAAGCCGGTTTCTTCCCGCAATTCTTTCCTTGCATTATCTTCAGGAGATAAGTCTTTCTCAATTACTCCGCAAGGAAATTCAATGCTGAATTGCTCGGAAAGATAACGATACTGTTTTATCATCAATATTTTGTTATTGGGAAGAAGCGGAACGACCATCGTAGAGCCGGAAGTATGGACGTAATAATAATCTCCGTTTTTTCCGTTTACTTTAAACTTATCATGCTTATAAGTCCAATAGCCGTTCTCGCTTAAAATTTCTTCAGAAATTTTTTCCCACTTTTCCAATTTATAATCCGTAGTTTTCCAATAATTCTTTTCTACTAAAGAAATGAGCTATTTCTTTCGCCGCATTTTCATCGGAATCTGAACCGTGAACAATATTTTGTTCAACATTGTCAGCAAATAATTTTCTAATTGTTCCTTCTTCAGCTTCTTCCGGATTAGTTGCACCGATAAGTTTTCTGAAATCTGCTACTGCATTTTCCTTTTCCAATACTATCGGCACGCATGGGCCGGATGTCATGAAATTCAATAAATCATTGAAAAACGGTCTTTCTTTGTGCACTTCGTAAAAACCACCTGCGGAATCTTTTGTTAATCTTACCATTTTCATTGCTTTAATTTGAAATCCCGCTTCGGTGATTTTTTGTATTACTTGACCGATCAAGTTTTTTCTAACACAATCTGGTTTTAGAATTGCTAATGTTCTGTTACTCAATGTATTTCTCCTTTCTTTAATTGTTTATATAAAATAAAAGGAAAGCACAAAACGTACTTTCCTTTAAGACTTTGTTTGCTTAAATATTATTTTTTCCCGTAAAAATCTTCCAACGCTTTTTTCATTGTAACGCCGATTTCAGCGGGACTTTCAACTACATAAATTCCGGCTTTCTTCATTGCCTTCATCTTTTCGTCAGCTGTACCTTTACCGCCTGAAATGATTGCACCGGCGTGTCCCATTCTGCGTCCGGGAGGTGCGGTTCTTCCCGCAATGAAACCTACAACAGGTTTATTCACATTTTTCTTAATGTAAGCAGCAGCCTCTTCCTCCGCAGTTCCGCCAATTTCACCAATCATTACAATACCTTCGGTATTGGGATCTTCGTTAAATAGTTTTATGATATCAATAAATTTCGATCCAATCACAGGATCTCCACCAATACCAACACAAGTAGATTGACCTATTTTCAGATCAGACAATTGTTTAACAGCTTCGTAAGTTAATGTTCCGGACCTGGAAACAACGCCGACTTTTCCTTTTCTGTGAATGAATCCGGGCATGATTCCGATTTTTGCTTTACCGGGTGAAATGATTCCCGGGCAGTTCGGTCCGATAAGTCTTACATCCTTATCTTTAATTGCATTATAAACTCTAACCATATCAGCCGCCGGAATGCCTTCTGTGATACAAACGATTAATTTTACGCCTGCATCGGCTGCTTCCAGAATTGCATCTGCCGCAAATGCTGGGGGAACGAAAATTGCAGAAGCATTTGCTTTAGTCTCTTTTACTGCATCTTTGACGGTATTGAAAATTGGTACTCCGTTAAAATCTTGTCCGCCTTTACCGGGAGTAACACCGGCAACGACTTTAGTACCATATTCCAACATTTGTGTAGTGTGGAATGAACCTTCGCTTCCGGTTATTCCCTGAACTACTACTCTGGTTCTTTTGTCTAGTAAAATACTCATTCTATCCTCATAATTAACAGAAATATTTTTAACTCCAAAAATTATAAAATTCTGAATTCTTTACATAATTAAATATTGATTTAATTTTAGGAAACTGATTAAAAACTTGTAGTAAAATTCTTTATTATGGAGAAGTACAATTTAATATTGTTCTTTAAATTATTTCATTAACTGGTTAATATTTATAAATTTGGCTTAAATTGAGTTTCTCTAATTTCTTGCTTATAAAATCCCCCTTGGTTATATTTCGAAGATTTTTTTTGAGGTTCTTTTAAAAAATGTTTATTAAGCATACAAATTACGGCGAAGGAGTTTTTGAACTCCGGTTAACCGAAAGCGCGGAAAGCATTGGTTTGGAATCTCCGTTCTTTGGTAATGTGGATCTCCATTGCAAAATGGATAAATCACATCATCAAATTATTTTGGATTGCAACATTACATCGCACGCTCTATTCGAATGTGATAGATGTGGTACAGAATATGAAGAGGAACTGGAAAAAGATTTTGAGTTGCTCTTTTTATTCGAACCCAGGGAAGAGTTCGAAGAAGATGACGATGTAATATTTATTACTCCGGATGAAGACAGACTGGAGCTGAGCGATTCGGTGAGAGATTATAGCATAATCTCAATTCCGTTGAAGCATTTATGTAAGGATGATTGCAAGGGATTATGTCCGAAATGCGGTACAAATTTGAATTTCGAAACATGCTCTTGCAACGAGAACTATACAAATCCCATTTGGGATAAATTAAACGAATTGAAAAAGTAAATTAACATAAGGTAGATAACGATGGCACATCCTAAACGTAAAATATCTAAAAGTAGAAGAGACAAAAGAAGAACACATTATAAAGCGACTGCTCCGACTTTGAGCCATTGCTCAAATTGTGGTGAATTAAAATTAAGCCATAGGGCATGTCCTAATTGCGGCTATTATGCCGGAAGGTCTATGTTTGTACCTGAATCATAATTATTTGAATTATGGCAGAAAATAAAAATCTTTGCAGAATTGCAATTGATGTTATGGGGGGCGACAACGCCCCTTTTAACGAAATAAAGGGTGCCGTTGATGCACACAAAGAAGTTGGGGGATTCGAACTTATACTTGTCGGTAAAGAAGATGAGATAAAAGAAGTTGCCCGCCATAAAAACATTTCCCTCGATGGAGTTCAAATAGTAAATGCCACGGAAGTTATTCGAATGAATGAAACTCCAACAGTGGCATTGAAACAGAAAAAGGACTCTTCTCTGGTTGTAGGTGCTAATTTGGTTAAAAATGGTGATGCCGATGCATTCGTCTCTGCGGGAAATACCGGTGCAATGATGGCTGCATCTACATTATTAATTGGAAGAATTAAAGGAGTTGGCCGCCCCACTATTGGCGCCCCTTTACCTACAATCAACGATAAACCTTGTGTGGTTTATGATGCCGGCGCAAGCGTGGATAGTAAACCTCAGCATTTGTTGGAATATGCAATGATGGCTGATATTTATGCAAAGGAAATAATGGGGAATAAAAATCCAACTATAGCTTTATTGAACGTAGGTGAAGAAGAAAAGAAAGGCAACAACCTAGTCCTCGAAGCTGCAAAGTTGCTGAAAGAAAGTAACTTAAATTTTATTGGTAATGTTGAAGGACGGGATATTCTGATGGGTAAAGCTGATATCGTTCTTTGTGATGGTTTTGTCGGGAATATACTTCTAAAATTCGGAGAAAGTTTTCTCAGTTTGTTGAGAGAAAAACTCCGTTCCCATGCCAGCAAGAGTTTGATGAATAAAATAAAAGTCGGACTGTTTAAGAACACGCTCAAAGCTGCATTGAGCGATTTGGATTATCAAAAGCACGGAGGTGTTCCACTTTTGGGAATTGATGGAATTTCCATTATTGGGCATGGATCCAGCTCACCTTTGGCAATTAAAAACATGGTCCTGCGCGCTAAGGAAATGCACGAAAAAGGACTGATTCAAAAATTCAGAGAAAATTTTAGTTAATATGGAATCCGTTATGAATAAATTAAACGCAAAGATAACGGGCGTTGGAATGTACGTGCCCGATAAAGTTTTGGATAATAAGTATTTTGAATCTATCGTTGACACCAACGACGAATGGATAAGAACAAGAACCGGTATTAGAGAAAGAAGAATACTGGAAAATGGTGCAACGAGCGATTTAGCTACGGAAGCGGTTAAAGACCTTATGAACACTACAGGTTTGCAACCGGAAGAAATCGACGTAATTATTGTTGCAACAGTAACTCCGGATATGTTTTTCCCGGCAACTGCGGCTCTCGTTCAAAGAAAAATCGGTGCTTCAAATGCGTGGGGATTTGATCTTTCCGCTGCTTGCTCCGGATTCCTTTTTGCAATGCAAACCGGTGTCGGTTTAATTGAGAGCGGTAGATATAAAAAAGTTGTTGTTGTGGGTGCCGACAAAATGAGTAGTATTACGGATTATACCGATAGGAACACTTGTATTTTATTCGGCGATGGTGCTGGAGCTGTACTACTCGAGCCTACTGAAAACGAAAAAGAAGGTTGGATTGATTCAATTCTTCATATAGATGGTAGCGGAGAGGAATCATTGCATATGTTGGCTGGCGGAAGTTTAAATCCGGCTTCACACGAAACCGTTGACAAGAGATGGCACTATATTTATCAAGACGGAAGAGCGGTATTTAAAGTTGCCGTTAAAGGTATGGCTGATGTTTCTGCTGAAATTATGGAAAAGAACGGACTTAAAGGAGAAGATGTTGCTTATTTGGTGCCTCATCAAGCTAACCTTAGAATTATTGATGCAACCGCAAATAGAATGGGCATAAGTAAAGATAAAGTAATGATAAATATTGATAAATACGGCAATACGACTGCTGCTACAATACCACTATGTTTAGCCGAATATTACAGAGCAGGCAAACTCAAAAAAGGTGATAATCTTATTTTGGCGGCATTTGGAGCCGGATTCACTTGGGGTGCAGGTTATCTTGTTTGGAGTATGGACTAATGGGTAAATTAGCATTTGTATTTCCCGGTCAAGGTTCCCAGTATGTCGGGATGATGAAAGATATTTTTGATAATTCCGTTGAAGCAAGAGAAATGCTTTTGACTGCCGAAGAAGCAATCGGCGCACCTCTTTCAAATATTATGTTTAACGGTCCGGTTGAAGAACTTAAACAAACCGATATAACCCAACCGGCAATTTTTGTCCATAGTGTTATTGCTTCAAGTTTATTTAGAACGCTTCGCCCAGATGGCACAGCCGGACATTCTCTGGGAGAATACTCGGCTTTGGTTGCTGCCGGAGCAATTCAATATTATGATGCAGTTAAATTGGTTAGATTACGCGGTCAATCGATGCTGCAAGCCGGTATAGAAAAACCGGGAACAATGGCTGCAGTTATCGGGATGGAAAGGGAAGTGTTGGAAGATGTCTGTACCAAAGCATCCGAAGTAGGGATTGTTCAATGTGCTAATTTCAACTCTCCGGGACAAATTGTTATCTCCGGTAGTGTTGAAGGTGTTCACGAAGCTATGAAATTGGCAAAAGAATCCGGTGCAAAAATTGTTAAGGAATTGGTTGTCAGCGGTGCGTTTCATTCACCGTTGATGGAGAGTGCAGTTGATAAATTGAAACGGAAATTGGATGAAACTCCGTTCTTCGAAGCAAAAGTTCCGGTTTATGCAAACGTAACCGCCAAACCCGTAAAAGATCCGGAGGAAATAAAAAAATTACTTCTCGATCAATTAACTGCTCCTGTTCTTTGGGAAGATACCATTAAAAACATGGTGGAAGACGGATTTGATGAGTTTGTTGAAATAGGTCCTGGTAAAGTGTTGCAAGGACTAATAAAAAGAATTGCACCCGGAGTTAAGTTCTGGGGAGTGGATAAATATGCCGATTTGGAAAGGTTTCTCTAATGTCTGAAGATATAACAAAAGTTATCGGTGATTATTATATTGATCCGGTAATTTTTACTCATAAATTCGTTAAATCTTGTGATGTGTGCATTTGTTCCGGTGAATGTTGTTACTATGGCGTCTACACCGACAAATATGAACATGATAAGATTCTCGAAATTAAAGACAAAATAATTGAAATAATGGATGATTCCCAAACAAAAGATGTTGGGAAATGGTTTGAACCACCGGAAGAGGATGAAGATTTTGAATCCGGTATTGCAGTGGGTACGGAATTATATAATGGTAAATGCGTATTTTTAGATAAACAAGGATTCTGTTCACTGCAAAAATTGGCGATGCTCAATGGGGAAAATAAGTGGAAATATAAGCCACTTTATTGTATATTATTTCCCTTAGTTATTTATGAAGATACAATTACGTTGGATGACGAGCATTTGGCAAGGATGCACTATTGCAACAAAGAAGAGAATCAATCTTCTACAATCTTCGAAGCATGCAGGGAAGAACTGCAATTCTTGCTTGGGGAAGAAGGTTTTAAGGAATTGGAAGAGTACAGAGTAGAATATTTGTCATCTATTGGAGAAAAAATTGAGTAAGAAAAAAGCTTTGATTACGGGCGGCTCCCGTGGTATTGGGAGAGCAATTGTAGAAAAATTTGCAAAAGAAAATTTTGCTGATGTTGTTTTTATTTACAGAAGTTCCGAAGATGCCGCCAATGCACTTGCATCAGAATTATCGAATGATGATGTTAAAGTTTTTGCCGTGAAAGCTGATGTATCCGATTTTCAACAAGCGCAAGAAGCAGTAAATCAATCGATTGAACTGTTGGGCGGATTGGATATTTTGGTAAACAATGCAGGTATTACAAGAGATAATCTTTTATTAAGAATGAATGAAAACGATTTCGACGATGTGATTGCCGCGAACTTGAAGAGCGTGTTCAATTTTACAAAAGCTGCAATCAGAACAATGCTCAAACAAAGATACGGCAGTATTATAAATATTTCCTCGATTGTAGGACTTACCGGGAATGCCGGACAAGCAAATTATGCGGCGTCGAAATCCGGAATTATCGGATTTACAAAATCAACCGCAAAAGAATTTGCTTCAAGAAATATTAGAGCTAATGTTATTTGTCCCGGTTTTATTGAAACAGATATGACAGAAGCTCTTAACGAAGAACAGAGAAAAGCTTTATTGGAAAATATTCCATTAAATAGAATTGGCAGTGGGGAAGACATTGCCAACGCCGTAAAATTTTTAGCTTCTGACGAAGCTTCTTATATCACCGGACAGGTTCTTACCGTTGACGGTGGTATGGTAATGTAAATTTCACAATTATTTTTTCACTAACTAAATAGGAGAAACAAATGGATCTCGAAGCAAAAGTAAAAGAAATCGTTATGGATAAACTTGGTGTTGAGGAATCTCAGATTACACCTGAAGCTTCTTTTACAAACGATTTGGGAGCAGATTCACTCGATATCGTAGAACTCGTAATGGGTTTCGAATCTGAATTCGATATTTCCATCCCCGATGAAGATGCCGAAAAAATTTCGACAGTTGGAGATGCTATTAACTATTTGAAAGAAAAAGTAGGTAACTAATTATACATTTTACTGCAGGCAATTAATTTTAGTTGCCTGCAGTTTTTCTATAATCATAATAACCATAAGAGGATTTTATGAGCAAAAGGCGTGTAGTTGTTACAGGCATTGGTGCCTTAACACCTATCGGAAATAATGTTGATGAGTTTTGGAACGCTATGATGGAAGGCAAAAGTGGCGCCAATATGATTACAAAGTTTGATGCCTCAACCTTTGCCACTCAATTTGCCTGTGAGGTTAAAAATTTTAATATATCAGAATATTTGGATGTGAAAGAAGCCAAAAGGATGGACCCTTTCACTCATTACGCTATGGCTACTGCTAAAATGGCAATAGAAGATAGCGGTTTGGATTTAGAAAATATAGATAAAGAAAGATTCGGTGTTGTTTACGGCTCCGGAATCGGTGGAATGGATACATTCGAGAAACAACACACGGCATTTGTAACCGGAGGAACTCGAAGGGTAAGCCCATTTTTCGTACCGATGATGATCTCGGATATTGCTGCCGGTCAAATTTCAATTAAATATGGTTTGAAAGGACCGAATTATGCAACTACTTCCGCTTGTGCAACTTCATCACACGCAATTGCGGATGCCTTCATTCTCATACAACGTGGCAGTGCGGATTTAATGGTTACAGGAGGTGCAGAAGCTTCCATTACTCCAATGGCTGTTTCCGGCTTTAATTCGGCGAGAGCTCTTTCTACCTGGAACGACAGGTATGAAGTTGCATCGCGCCCATTCGATAAAGATAGAAACGGTTTTGTTATGGGTGAAGGTAGTGGTACTCTTATATTGGAGGAATACGAACACGCCAAAGCAAGAGGTGCGAAAATTTACGCAGAAATATGCGGCGTTGGATTAACAGGTGATGCTTTTCATATTACTGCTCCACCTCCGGGTGGGGAAGGTGCAGTAAGAAGTATGCGCGAAGCACTTCGTGATGGTGGCATCAATCCCGAAGAAGTTGATTACATCAACGCACACGGAACTTCTACTGAATTAAACGATAAAAATGAAACCGAAGCGATTAAAACCGTTTTTGGTGATCATGCATATAAACTTCATGTTAGTTCCACAAAATCCATGACCGGACATTTGCTTGGTGCTGCAGGCGGTGTGGAAGCAATTGCCTCCATTTTGGCTATTAAAAATTCAGTCATTCCGCCCACAATTAATCTGGATGAACCTTCACCGGAATGCGACCTAAATTATTGCCCAAATACTCCGGTTGAAAAAGAAGTTAAATATGCAATATCTAATACATTTGGTTTTGGAGGACATAATGCCTCCTTATTATTTAAGAAAATTTAAAATTAAATGTTTGTTGGTTTATTCGGCAAATTACGTAAAGACCGTTATTTAAGAAAGAAATTCAAGCCGACTATCTTGTCATTGGAGAAGATAGTCGGTTATAAAATCAACCATCCCGAATATTATCTAAAAGCTCTCACACACCGTTCATCTGTTAATGCTGAAACAGAATTAGACCGATCAAACGAAAGGCTGGAATTTTTGGGAGATGCTGTTCTCGATTTGATTGTGGGAGAATTTTTGTTTTCAAAATTCCCCGAAAAAGATGAAGGCTTTCTTACTAAGAACAGATCCAAAATGGTGGATAAGGAAGCACTTTCAAAAGCGGGTCATGAGTTCGGGCTGGATAAAATAGTATTTTACAAAAAGAACTTTGTAGGAACCAGCAAAGCGGGAATAAAAACAATCGTTGCCGATGCTCTGGAAGCATTAATAGGAGCAATATATTTAGACAAAGGGTTGAATGAAACCAAAAGATTTGTGACAGAAAAAATAATCAAACCTAGCGTTACTTCCGGCGAGATTAAAAAGGATAAAAATTATAAAGGACAATTGCTGGAATTGACACATGTACTCAAAACAGAACCTCCGGTGTACAAAATAACCGGTTCCGAGGGACCTGAACACAATAAAATATTCCATGCAAAGGTCTTTATAAATGGTGAGGAAATGGGCTCGGGAAGTGGAAAAAATAAAAAGGGTGCCGAGCAAAAAGCGGCTAGCGTAGCTCTTAAAAAATTAGAAAAAACTGACGAATAATTCTCTTCTCATCTTAGTTACAATTTAAGATTTAGCTATATTTAGCTTTTGAATTTATTAATTTGTTACTTTATACGTGGAGAATAAATGGACAGCATTAAGCATTATGATGAATTCGTTTGGAGACATGTTGGTCCCCGCAAAGAAGAAGTAAAAGAAATGTTATCCGAAATCGGATTGGATTCTTTGGATGATTTAATTGAAAGAACAATACCCGACGGAATAAGGCTGCAAGAAGAGTTGAATATTGGTGAAGGGCTTAGTGAAAAAGAATATTTAACTTATATTAAAGAACTCGCCGGTAAAAACAAAATTTATAAAAACTATATAGGAATGGGCTATTATCCCACCATCACACCATCAGTTATAAAAAGAAATATTTTAGAAAATCCAGGTTGGTACACACAGTATACTCCGTATCAAGCTGAAATTTCCCAAGGCAGATTGGAAGCCCTGTTGAATTTCCAAACAATGATAAGTGATTTAACCGGTTTACCTTTGAGCAATGCATCTTTGCTGGACGAAGCGACTGCTGCAGCTGAAGCAATGTTAATGTTATGGGGCAGCAGAAAAGGTGATAAAAGAAAAGCCGGCAAAGTTTTAATCGACGAAAATGTATTCCCACAGACTTTAGGTGTTTTGGAGAACAGATCCGAACCAAGAGGAATTGAGTTAATAATCAAAGACGTTAATATTGATGATTTAGAGGATGACGTTTTTGCATTAATTTTACAGTATCCCGACTCGAATGGTTTGATTAGAGATTTTTCCGACTTAATCGAGGCTGCTAATTCAAAAGGAATCAAAGTAGTTATTATTGCCGATCTTTTATCTCTCGCTTTACTTAAAAATCCCGGTGAATTGGGAGCGGACGTAGCGGTCGGAAGTACACAGAGATTCGGTGTGCCAATAGGATTTGGTGGTCCTCATGCCGCTTATTTTGCTACTAAAGAAGAGTTCAAAAGATCTATTCCGGGAAGGATTATAGGCGTTTCCGTTGATAGAAACGGCAACAGAGCTTTACGAATGGCGCTTCAAACCAGGGAGCAGCATATAAAAAGGGAGAGAGCTACTTCCAACATTTGTACTTCTCAAGTGTTACTTGCAATAATGGCGAGTATGTATGCCGTTTATCACGGAAAAGTAGGAATAAAAAACATTGCTCAATATGTAAATGAATTGACGAAAAAATTAAATTCATTTATTACCGGAATTGGATTTGAGCAAGTTAACAAATACTTTTTTGATACACTTAAAGTCAAAGTTACTAACGAACAACTCGAGCTAATCAAAAAAGGTGCGGAAGCGAAAGGATATAATTTCAGATATTTCGAGGATAACCATATTGGCATTTCCGTGCACGAAGCAAGTAACGAAAACGAAATTGCTGAAATTGCACAAATATTTGCAGATTCGGTGAACGGTCATTTAATAGAATTGTCCAATGGTAATTCTATTCCGGAAAATTTAATTAGAAAGAGTGATTTCCTTACTCATCCGGTTTTCAATTCCTATCACTCCGAAACCGAGATGATGAGATATATCAAGAAACTTGAAAATAGGGATTTAACTTTGATGAATTCAATGATACCATTGGGTTCATGTACAATGAAGTTAAATTCAGCAGTTGAAATGACACCGGTTTCCTGGGAAGAATTCGGAGAAATTCACCCATATGCTCCGGAGGAACAGTGGCAAGGATATAGTAAGTTGATTTCCGAATTGGAAGAAGATTTGAAAAAGATTACCGGTTTTGATGCAGTCTCTTTTCAGCCGAATTCCGGAGCTCAAGGTGAATATACAGGTCTGATGGTCATTCGGGAATACCATAAATCCAGAGGGGAAGGACACAGAAATGTTGTGATTATTCCTTCTTCAGCTCATGGTACTAATCCCGCTAGCGCAGTTATGGCAGGAAACAGAGTGGTTGTAGTGAACTGTGACCAAAACGGAAATATTGATCTCGATGATCTCAGAATAAAAGCCGAAGAAAATAAAGATAATTTATCTGCATTGATGGTAACTTATCCTTCAACTCACGGTGTATTTGAATCCAAGATTAAAGAAATTTGTGATATTATTCATGAATTCGGCGGACAAGTGTATATGGATGGAGCAAATATGAATGCTCAAGTCGGATTAACAAGTCCGGCAAATATTGGAGCTGACGTTTGCCACCTGAATTTACATAAAACTTTCGCAATACCTCACGGAGGTGGCGGTCCTGGTATGGGACCAATAGCTGTAGCTAAACACTTAAGCGAATTTTTACCTTCACACCCTGTAAATCCTTCTCCAAAAGGGATTAAACCTGTTTCTGCTGCTCATTATGGTAGTGCCAGCATTTTGCCTATATCCCATGCTTACATTAAATTGAGCGGGACGAACGGACTTAAATTAAGCACACAAATAGCCATTTTGAATGCAAATTACATAAGAGTGAAGCTTGCTCCTTATTACAAGGTGCTTTATACAGGCGAAACAGGATATTGCGCTCATGAGTTGATCTTTGATCTTCGTGAATTCAAACATTCTGCCAACATCGAATGTGAAGATGTTGCCAAAAGATTGATGGATTACGGATATCATGCTCCCACTGTTTCATTCCCGGTACCGGGTACACTGATGGTTGAGCCAACTGAAAGTGAATCGAAAGCCGAATTGGATAAATTTGTTGCAGCGATGATTTCTATCCGTCAAGAAATTGATAATGTATTGAATGGGAAATGGGACAAAGAAGATAATCCGTTGAAAAATGCTCCCCATACAGCCAGGGAAATTGCAACTGACAAATGGGAACACGGATACTCAAGAGAAGTTGCTGCATTTCCGTTGGAATATGTACGGGAGAATAAATTCTGGCCATTTACGGCAAGAGTGGATAACGCTTATGGCGACAGAAATCTCGTATGTTCGTGTTTACCAATAGAAGAATATGCCAAAGAGGTCTAATGGATTATTGTGAAATATTAAAAATTTCCAAAAATATCGCGGTTGTGGGAATTTCCCACAACCCGAATAGACCCAGTAGGGATATTGCTTCATATCTTAAAAATCAAGGTTACAATGTAGTTGGAGTTAATCCGGCAATTTCCCAAGCAGGAGATATTGAAGTTTTTCCCTCTCTTTCCGCTATTCCCTTCGAAATTGATATAGTTGATGTTTTTAGGAGGGGAGAGTTTATTCCTGAATTGATTCCCGAAGTTATTAAAGTAAAGCCTAAAGTCCTATGGCTTCAATTGGGGATTGTTAATGATCCGGCTTGCAAATTAGCGGAAGAACACGGAATCATAACTATTCAAAACAAATGTATATTAATTGAGCATCGAAATTGTTCAAAGCATTAAAATACATACCTTTCCTGCTTTTATTATTTAATTCTTTTTCTTTCTCTCAAACAATTGAGGAGTTTAGGGTCGATTCCATTCGCATTTCGGGGAACGAAATCACAGAAAATTATATCATACTCCGCGAAATGAATTTTCATGAGGGAGATTTAATATCTTCGAAAGATTTGGAATTTAATCGCGAAAGAATTTTCAGTCTTGGTATTTTCAATAGAGTTGAACTGGAAAGGAAAAGAGAAAAGGGAATGAATATTGTTGATATCTCCGTAAAAGAGGCATGGTATGTTTACCCGGTCCCTTTCCTCGATATTGACAATAACGATCTGGAAAAAGCTTCATATGGAATGATATTGTTGTGGAAAAATTTCCGCGGAAGGAACGAAACGCTCAACTTTGTTGCTTCTTTCGGATATGATCCCAAATATATATTCTCATATTACAACCCTTTAATAGAAGAAAAGAACCAACTCTCCCTTGGTGTATCTTTCGGATATCAGCATATTAACAATAAAAGTTTGGAAGCCGCTTCTGTTTTCGGAGGTGATTTTTTATATGAATCTTATTCGATGGGGATTACTCTGGGTAAAAGGCTTAATCCCTTTAATGAAATATTTTTAAGTTCCGGATTTGAATATATAACGCAGCCATCAAATTTATTGAACAATCTCACTGCCACAAATAGGTTAATTGATAGAAATCCTTTCTTGGGATTAAAATACACATACGATACTAGAGATTTAAAACAATTCTCTACAAAAGGCACATTCTCAACTATAGAATTTGCTCACAAAGGTTTTGGACTTGGAGACGTTTCCTATTATTTATTGAATTTGGATTTAAGGGAGTATCGCACAATAAGTGACGGATTAACTGCCCGTTGGAGAATTGATTGGAAACATTTATTTGGACAGAATTTGCCATATTATGACCGGGCTTTTTTGGGCTATCGAGAAATGGTTCGTGGTCATAAAAATGACTACAGGGAAGGGGAAAATCTTATTATTACATCTTTCGAACTGGTTTATCCTCTTCTTAAAGAATGGAATTTTTCTGTAAAACTCCCTTTACTACCCCGTAAATTAACCTCGATGCGAATCGGAATAAACTTTGAATTATTTGTCGATTCCGGAACAACATTCAATAATGGTGAACGGATTGACTTAAATAAATTCGATTCAGGATACGGTGCCGGTTTAATAATCTTATTTTTACCCCACAATGCATTCAGATTTGAAGTGGGAATTGATGAATATAGAAATACGGAGTTCTTGATTGGAACAGGATTTTCTTTCTGACATAGAAATGTACTTTAGCGAAAATATCCGTGAATCGGAGAAATTACTCTCACTCACGAATGAAGAAGCCAAACATTGTTCCCAGGTAATGAGGAATAAGACCGGTGACGAAATTGCGGTGACTGACGGCAAAGGTAAAATATTTCTTACCAAAATAATCAAAACCGAAAAAAGAGAAGTCACATGCCAAATAACTAACACATTCAGATATGAAAATCCCGGGGAAAAGATAATTTTTGTAATTCCACGATTGCGGAATTCCGATAGAATGGAATTTGCCTTGGAAAAATGCACGGAATTAGGGATTACTAATTTTATAGTTTATCAAGCCGACAAATCGATTGGGAAGGGGGATAAATCGGAGAGGTGGAATAAAATTCTACTTTCTGCGATGAAACAATCTCTAAGGGCTTATAAACCAAGTTTGAGATACATTAAAAATTTATCCGGATTAGAACTTGAAGAAGAAGATATTGTTTTATTTGCCGATCAATCTGCGGAGCAAGGCATAGAAGGGACTGCATTATCGATAAAAGGGAAAAATTATTTCATTTTCGGTCCTGAAGGCGGCTTTTCGGAAAGAGAATCCCAAATGTTCGAAAATTGTTTGAAATATAGGTTAACGGGGAACAGATTACGAAGCGAAACCGCAATTATGGCTACTGCTGCTCAAATTGGAATTAAATTAAACTTATAAATCTCTTCAACAATCGTTCAAACCTTTCCGCTGCTTCATTTGCAGTATCAATCACTTCTTGGTGCGAAAGTTTTTCCTGAGAAATTCCGGCTGCATAATTTGTTATCAGAGAAACTGCGACTGATTCGATTCCCAAATATTGGGCAAATAACGCTTCGTGAGCGGTAGACATACCAACAGCATCGGCTCCGATTTTATTCATATAGTTGATTTCGGCAGGTGTTTCGTAACTTGGCCCTTTGGAATAATAATAGGATCCTTCTTTCAATTTAATTCCCTCCAATACGGCTGCATATTCAATTTTCTCTTTCAAAGAATCGGAAGGGAATTTCCTCATATTGTTTCTCATTTCAACACCGGTAGCGCCAAGTAGCTTTGCTAAATCTTTCTTTATATCGGGTAAAAAATATCCCGTTATTGCCATCAAGTCGCCGGGTTTGAAATGTCTGTTTATTCCTCCCGCAGCGTTGGAGAGAAAAATCTTATTAATTCCGGCAGATTTCATTATTAAAATTGGAAGAAGAACTTGATCGATTGCATATCCTTCATAATAATGAATCCTTCCTTGGAAAAGAAGGAGATTCTTACCTTCAAATTCTGCGTGATGGATATAACCTTTGTGTCCTTCAACAGTGGATACGGGATAGTTGGGAAGTGTATTAGTCTCAATTGATTTAAGTAATTTAACATTCGAAGCGAAATTTCCCAGTCCGCTTCCTAATATAATTCCCAAATCAAAATTTGCATTAAATTCTTTTTTTACTGTCTCTAAAATTTCTTTGTATTTAAATTCCAAGTCGATATTCAAAACAAAAACCCCGCTAAAGTTGCCGTCATCAAAGTTGCTAATGTTCCGCCTAAAACCGCCTTCAAACCCAAAGCTGCAAGATCGCTTTTACGCGAAGGAGCAATTGGACCAATCCCGCCAATCTGTATTGCAATAGAACTGAAATTTGCAAAACCACAAAGTGCATAAGTGGCCATCAAAACTGCTTTATCACTAAGGAATGCTTTGGATTGCATCAATGTTCCCAAATCGAGATAAGCAACAAATTCATTTAATACAATTTTAGTTCCTATCAAACTTCCGAAATTGAGCGCATCGTGCCACGGCACTCCAATTCCGTATGCAAGGAATTGAAATAACATTCCTAACAATAATTGCAAAGAAAGCGGCTTGCCGTATGTATCAAGGAGTATTGTATTCAAACCAGTAACATCTCCGAGTCCTTGGAAAATGTAATTTATCAAGGATATGAATGCAATAAAAGCAATCAACATTGCACCTACGTTCAATGCCAAACCCAGTCCGTCGCCGGCACCGTTTGCTGCGGCTTCTACAACATTTGACGAGGTTTTTTCGACGTGGACTTTAACGCTTCCTCTGGTTTGAGGAATTCCGGTTTCAGGGAAAATTATTTTAGAAACAACCAGTGCTGCAGGAGCTGCCATCACGCTTGCGCCAAGAAGGTGAGTGGCAAACATTAATTGAGCTTGATCCAGCGGAATGCCCATGTTCTGGGAATAACTTTGCCCCAAAATCTGAATGTAAGCAGCCATTACTCCGCCCGCAATGGTTGCCATACCTCCGGTCATAATGGTAAGAATCTCACTCTTTGTCATTGTTTCAATATAGGGTTTTATCATCAAAGGAGCTTCGGTTTGACCCACAAAGATATTGGCAGTACATGAAAGTGATTCAGCTCCGCTTGTTCCCATTACTTTAGCCATTACCCAAGCCATTCCTTGAACAACTTTTTGCATTATGCCAAGATGGTAAAGAACTCCCATTAAACTGGCAAAAAAGATAATAGTGGGGAGGACTTGAAACGCAAAAAAGGAACCCAAACTTCCATCATTCCCGGGGGAAACGGCAAGATCACCGAAAACAAATTTTGCACCGTCTGTTGTAAAATTTAATATTAAAACGAAAAAATGACTGACGAATTCAAAAAATCTTTTTGGCCAAGCAAGGACGAAAAAATAATTTCCCAATACGTCGCCTTTTATTATTAAAATAGCAAAGGTCAATTGAAGAAGAATCCCACTACCAACTAAACGCCAATCAATTTTTTTTCTATTATTGGAAAATAACCAAGCTATACCCAATAAAAGTAATATCCCTATAATACCTCTGATTATCGAAACAATATCCATCTACTTTTCTCCCGGAATGTAATGACATTTTCTGCATCTTGCTTCGTAACTGTCGGATGCACCTACAAGTACCCTGTCTTTCGATTCAATCTTTCTTTGCGTTTTATCCGCCGGATTACCGCAAACGACACAGATAGCCAAAGTTTTTGTGATATATTCGGAAATTGCCAACAATTGAGGTATCGGTTCGAAGGGTTTCCCGGTGTAATCTTGATCCAATCCGGCTACAATCACTCTTTTTCCCGAGTCCGCCAATTTATTACAAATATCCACTAAATCATTGGAAAAAAATTGAGCTTCGTCGATACCGATTACATCGGCATCAGAGGATAATGAAAGAATCTCATCCGGAGTTTCAACTATTTCTGAGGGAAGTGATTGTTCCGAATGGGAAACTATTTCATACTCCGAATATCGAACGTCAATTTTCGGTTTGAATATCTTTACTTTTTGTTTGGCAATTTTGGCTCTTCTTAGCCGCCGAATCAGTTCTTCCGTTTTCCCACTGAACATACATCCGGCAATAACTTCAATCCAACCGGTTTCTTTGGGAACAGAATGAGGCTTGAATTCCATCATATTATTTTAAGTGATCGTTTGTGAATGAAAGAGGGAGTAAATCTTTTAATTTGAATACTTTATATTTTTTTTGCGGATTTACCAGCACAACATTCAATTCCGGTCCGCAGTGTTCCATAAGAACTTGTCTGCAAGCACCGCATGGTGGAGTTAAATTTTCGGCATCACCTGCAATTGCAATGGAATCGAATTCCCTCGCACCGTCATGAAGGGCGGTGAAAATCGCAGTTCTTTCCGCACAAATAGTAAGGGAATAGGATGAGTTTTCGATATTAGAACCGGTGTAAATTTTACCGTCTTTTGTCTTTAATGCGGCTCCAACATGGAAGTTTGAATAAGTTGGAATCGCTTTCTTTTTTGCTTCGATTGCTTTTTCTGCTAATTCGTAAAAATTCATAAACATTCCGTAATTAAAAGAACAAATTTATGGTTTTAATCATTTCAAAACAATATGATTTTCAAAGGATTTATATTCAAAATTTCATGAATTATTGTCGAGTTATCAAAATAATAATACTTAATTATTCCACTAATAAGATTAATAATGAGATGAAATATCCAATTGCTTAAAACGTGTTAAAAATAAATCAATTGATTTGGCACAATATGTGATTTACATCAAACTTAATTAGGGAAGGTGTATTTGATAGGAAATTTGAGCATAGTCGACAGTTTAATCATCATAGCGTATTTTCTGATTACGTTGATGATTGTTCTTTATTATTTGAAGGATAAAGAGCAAAGCAGTGTCGATTTTTTCCTCGCCGGTAGAAATGCCGGATGGATTGCCGTCGGGATGTCACTTTTCGCTACAAATATTTCAAGCGAACATATTGTTGGACTTGCCGGTTCCGGTGCTTCAAGAGGATTAGCTGTGGGGCAATTCGAATGGTTTGCCATTTTCATTTTAATTCTTCTTGGATGGGTCTTTGCTCCAATTTTTATCAAATCGGAAGTTTTCACAATTCCCCAGTTTTTTTCATTGAGATACGACGAGAGAAGCGGTAGGTATTTAACTGTAGTTTCAATTATCGCTTATATTTTGACAAAAATTTCCGTTACGCTTTTTGCGGGCGGATTATTATTAAAAGAAGTTCTGGGATGGGACATGTTCACTAGCGCAATTGTGATGGTGCTCTTAACAGGCTTATACACGGTTGCCGGTGGAATGTATTCAGTAATGTATACGCAAGTTTTTCAGACAATTGTAATTGTAGTAGGATCTTTGCTCCTTACCCTGTTTGGGTTAAAAGAAGTTGGCGGGTTGAGTGGATTAGCAGCAAAGCTGCCCGCCGATTTCTTTAATTTAATTAAACCGATGGATGACCCGGAATTCCCATGGACAGGAATGATATTTGGAGCCCCAATCCTTGCAATTTGGTATTGGTGTACCGATCAATACATCGTTCAGAGGGTTTTATCCGCTAAATCGATTCAAGATGCCAGAAGAGGTACATTATTAACTTCATTTTTAAAAATATTCCCTGTATTCATTTTTGTGTTACCCGGGTTAATTGCAGTAGCACTCTATCCCGAACTAACAGGGGATTCCGCCTTCCCATTCCTTGTTACAAGTAATTTATTACCGGTTGGAATTAAAGGATTGGTTGTTGCCGGATTAATTGCCGCTTTGATGTCATCTTTAGCAAGTGTAATTCACAGTACGGCTACATTATATACATTTGATATTTACAAACCGAAACATCCGGATGCTTCGGACAGAAAATTAGTTTTAGTAGGAAGATTAGCCGCAACGGTAATAGTTGTGTCTGCAATTTTATGGGTCCCCTTAATCAAAATAATCAGCGCGAACGTTTACATCTACATGCAAAGTGTTCAATCATATATTGCTCCTCCGATTGCGGCTGTCTTTCTATTTGGTATATTTTGGAAAAAGGCTAATTCCAACGGCGCTATATTTGCACTCTATTTAGGTGGATTTTTAGGTCTTATCAGATTAATTTCTGATTTGGTCGTATCAAACAATATAATAAATCAAGGAATTTTAGTAGAAATATCATCGATTAATTATCTACATTTCGCCATTATTTTATTTTTATTATCTTCGGGTGCAATAATATTAAATTCACTTGTATCGAATAAAGAAGTGAATCTCGAATTTCTACAGAATAAAAATATTTTCATTGGAGATCACCTACTTGATAAAAACGGATTGACAATAAAGAAAATTGGAATCAAAAGATCGGAAATGTATCTTTTTGCAATCTTAATACTAACAGCGATATTCTTTTGGGGAGTATTCGCATGAAAATTAAATCATATTTCTTAACTAACATAAGGAGGTACGCCTTGAAAAAGCTACTCACATTGTTCATTGCAGTTCTTTTTGCAGGTTCAATGTATGCTCAGTCGATGGTGGTTGATAACTTCGACGCCGAGCCTACAGACTCAACCTACTGGAACTTTGTAATGAACGAAAGCGCAGATACTGCAGTCAGTTTTCTGCATGCAACTTATCAATCCAGCACTGTACACGACGGTGCCATGGCATTGAAACTTGATTACAGTGTGCATAACGCAGAAAGCTGGGGTGGATTCGTTAAAATGGAACACTGGAATCCGGATTCTAATGCATATTTCGATTTCAGTGCTTACCAAAACTTAAGCATTTGGTATTACAACGAAACACCTCAAGATAACCCGGGAAGAGTTCACTTAAGAATTCAATTCTACGATGCAAGTGACTCTCCGAACGGTCCGAAAACTTATAATACCGAGGATACAGAGTTGTATTATTCTTTTCACTACATTCTTGACGAAGCACCTGGTTGGCATCAAATAGTTATGCCGATGGTAAGCAACGCAAGTTGGGACGGTAATGGATTCAACTTGACCGGTTGGGCTGGCATCCAAGGAAATCAAACCCTTGACTTAGATAAAATTAAAGGATGGGGATTCGAATTTTCCGTAAGCGGTGGCGGTGAAGGTGATCACGTTACCGGTTCAATTATTCTCGATACTTATTTGGTACAAGATATTGCTCCTTACGATTTACTTCTTTTCAACGGTAAATCTACCTTGGCAAGCATGTCTCAATTTACTTGGGGACAGTCACAATTAAATCTTGTTGAAGGCGGCGGAGAAGATCCGGCAACTAACGCTATTCAATGGATCCAAGGCGACGAATGGAGTAACGGTTGGTCCGGTGCAGGTTGGAATATTGATCCCGCCGAAGATCTTCAGTATAGATGGGATTTGGATTCCATTAAGTTTAAAGCTAAAGTTAATCCAGGAACCAATCCTTTCAGATTACAATTTGAATCTGGTGCAGACGGTGCGGTTGGTTACGTTGTAACTCCTATTGATGATGATGCATGGCATGAATATGCTATCCCGTTGAGGGATTTTACAGTTCTGGATGATACTAAACCTAATTTTGATTCTTCTAATATTACCGTTTTCCAATTTATGGGCGAAGGTAATGCCCAAGCAGGTAAAGAAATATGGTTCGATTATATCTGGACAGGTAACCCTGTAATTGACGTTGTTGCTCCGGTTCCTCCGGAAGGAGTTACTGGTGCACCGGGTACATATGTTAATATAGTAACATGGTTCGACGTTCCGGGTGAAGAAGGCGAAACTTATGACGTTTATTACAGCAAAGATCCAATCACTGATATACACGCTGATGGTGTTGGTCTGGTTGCAGCTGATGTTGTTGAAGGCGAACAATCTGCAACTCATGTTCTCTTAGCTCCTGAATCAGACCAAACAGTAAGTTATTATTATGCAGTAACCTGTACGGATGCTTTTGGAAACGAAAGTGCACCTGGTGCAGCTTCCAGTGCTACATCCAACACAGCAAGAGGCGTAACCACCATTTATCCTCAAGCTCCAAGCGGCTTTACAGTTGACGGCGATTTGAGCGAATGGGCTGGAGTTACTCCTTTCAGAATGTATCCTGAAGACGGTTCCGGTACAGTTGTAACAAATACTACAATTGATAATAATGCCGACCTTTCAGTTGATGCATACGTAGCTTTTGATGCAGACAATCTGTATTATGCATTCAAAGTGGAAGACGATGTTGTATCTCACGATACTACTAAAGCTTCTTATTTGATTGATGCTCCGGATTTGTTCATCGGTTTGTATGACGGAAGCAAAACTGCTCACGTTAACTATGGTCGTGGTGCAGAACCGGATTACCACTTCAGATTTGGCTTTAACGGTGTTATGATTGATAACTTGGGTGGTGCCAGAGTTGCAACTAACGGTGATGGAACATATATCTACGTTGACGGATTCCCGTCCGGTTACACCGTAGAAGGATTCATTCCTTTGGCTACATTAGCAGCCGTTGGTGGAGACTCATTATTCACACCGGTTCCAGGAATGCAATTACCAATTGACTATTCAATCAATGACAACGATACTCCTGATTCAGACGCAAGAGAAGGTATACTTACTTATTCACCAAATAACGAAGACAAATCTTGGGCAGATGTTTCAAGATGGTTCGTTACTTGGATTGGTAACCTTACAAGCGTTGAAGATGAAGAAGCATTACCAGTTTCCTTCAGCTTGGATCAGAACTATCCTAACCCGTTCAACCCATCAACTGTAATTCGTTACAGCTTGAAAGAAGATTCTTTCGTTTCGTTGAAGGTATTCAACGTGGTTGGACAAGAAGTTGCTAAAATAGTTAACCAAAATCAAAAAGCAGGAAGATACGAAGTTAACTTTAACGCTTCGAATCTTTCCAGTGGTGTTTATATTTATCAAATTAAAGCAGGTTCATTTATTTCTTCTAAGAAAATGGTTCTGCTGAAATAATTAATTTAGCGCGGCTGAAATATGCCGCGCTTATCTTAATTTTTATAATTCTCGGAGGATAAATTGAGAAAAGGATTAAGATTACTTGTCTTAATAGTTATGGCTTTTTCGCAGTTGCTTTTTGCCGGTCAAACTGGCAAAATTGCAGGTCATGTTACCGATAAAGCAACAGGCGAACCATTGATTGGTGCCAATGTGATTATTGAAGGTACATTTTTAGGCGGTGCAGCGGATGTAAATGGATATTACTATATAAATAATATTCCACCCGGGACTTATACAATTAAAATTTCCGCTATTGGTTATAAGACAACTAAAATTACAAATATTCTGGTTAAAATTGATAAAACCACTACAATTGACGTTGCCCTTGAAGAAGATGTATTGGAATTGGGAGAAGAGGTTGTTGTTAAAGCTGAGAGGGAATTAGTACAGCAAGATTTGACTTCTACATCTGTTACAGTCTCTTCTGAAGATATCGAATTACTCCCGGTCGAGAGTGTTGATCAGGTTGTTAACCTCCAAGCCGGTGTTGTTGGCGGTCACTTTAGAGGTGGACGTTTAGGTGAAGTTGCTTACCTAATAGATGGTATTCCGGTAACCGATGCTTTTAACGGCTCGGTTTCAGTTCAGGTAGAGAATTCTTCAATTCGTCAGTTGGAAGTGATTTCGGGTACTTTTAATGCAGAATACGGACAAGCACTTTCCGGTGTAGTGAACATTGTAACAAAAGAAGGGAGCGTTTCAAAGTTTGAAGGAAGTGCTTCTGTTGCTTCCGGTTCTTACCTAGCCAACGACGGAAAAATATTTGAGAATGCAAATAATTTTCATCCAGGTGGTATAAGCGATTACCAATTTTCCATTTCAGGTCCTACCAAAGTGTTAAAGAATTTAACATTTTTTATGACTGCCAGATATTTTTATAATCAAGGATATTTGTGGGGGAAAAGAGTTTATAATCCATGGGATTCGAATCCTTATCAACCCACCGGAGATGGCAGCTATGTACCTATGAATCCCGGTCAGAAATATTCATTTAACGGTAAATTAACTTATGGTGCAGAAAGTTGGAAATTGAGTTATTCAATTTTCTACGATCAAAATTGGAATAGATACTATGACCATGGATTCAAATGGGTTCCGGATGGAATAATGAATCATTATCGTGACAATTTTGTTCATAATGTTCAATTTGCATTTTATCCAACAAAAGATACTTGGACTACTTTCAAAGCATCCTACAATATTCACAAATATTGGGGACATTTATATAAAGATGAATTCGATCCTCGTTATGTAGACCCACGCCAAGGTATTCCGACTTCCGGATATACTTTTAGATTTGGTGGTAACCAAGGCGGAAGATATACAAGAAACACAATTACTGCGATATTACAGTGGTCTCTCGAATCGCAGCTTTCAAAAGAACATAAAGTTAAAATGGGAGCCGAAGCCAGATTACACGATATGTTCAACCACGGGAAAGAGATTGTCAACTTAACCGAAGGTCAAGTTGATGATGCCGGCAACCCCATTTTTACTTTGGGTTACAGAAACCTGCATTCGGAAGGGAATCAACAATATAGAAAATTCCCTTATGAATTTTCGGCATATATTCAGGATAAGATGGAATATGATATGATGATAATCAATGCCGGTGTTCGTTTTGATTATTTCAATTCCAATTCCACTCTTCCAGCGGATTTAAAAAATCCATTGAATAACCCCAATTTCCCTGGATATAACGAAACAGTTAAATCTGAGCCCGAATATCAATTTAGTCCGAGATTAGGTGTATCATTCCCAATTTCGGATCAGGGAGCAATATATTTTTCATACGGACACTTTTTGCAAATTCCGAGATTTGAAAATCTTTACGTAAACGACGAATATATAATTTCACAAGGACAATCACTTTCCTCAATTACCGGAAATCCGAATTTGAAAGTTGAGCGTCGTGTTCAGTACGAAATCGGATTGCAGCAGGTAATTTTCCCAAATGTTGCTTTGGATTTTACTGCATACTATTCCGATATACGTAATCTTCTTGGAATGGAAATCATTAACACCTACGAAGGATTTAAATATGCAAGATTTACCAACAGGGATTATGGAAACGTAAAAGGTTTTATAATTTCGTTGGATAAACGCTTTGCCGATTATTTTGGAGCAAAAGTTGATTATACATATCAGTTTGCTGAAGGTAATGCTTCTGATCCTTATGCAGTTTACAACGACAATCAAACCGATCCTCCTGTTGAATCGGAGAAAAAGGTTGTTCCTCTTGATTGGGATCAAAGGTCTACCTTGAATATAACTATTGATGCCGGTGTCCCGGGCGACTGGACTGCAGGTATTATCTTTAGTTATGGTTCAGGTTCTCCTTACACAGAAGATATTCGTGTATCGAACGGTGTTCGTTTCGAAAACGGCGGAAGAAAACCCTCTGTTGTAAATTTGGATATTAGAGCCGATAAGCATTTCAATTTATTCGGTTTGGATATGCAAGCATATTTATGGATTTACAATGTTCTTGATATTAGAAACGAATATGGTGTTTACGGAACTACTGGAAGAGCGAATCAAGATTTGAATACTAAATTTGCCGGTGAAATTATTGGTCTGAATACAATCGATCAGTATGTTAATAATCCTGCAATGTATTCGGCTCCAAGACAGATAAGATTAGGATTAAACTTCAATTTCTAAAATAGATTAATTTGGGAGTTTTAAGATGTTCAGAAAACTGACATTGATGATATTTTTGATAATAACTGCAAGTAGTTTTGCACAAGTTACCGAGCAAACACAGCAGTATAGGGATGAACCATACGGTGATATTCAGTACCGTAGGGAAGGAGTTATGGATGGTAATCAAATCCGTACTCTTTTCTATAACAATGGTGAAGTTGGACAATGGCCTTTCCAACCATCCGGAGAATGGCCAAAGGGATCCGGACACAGTTACCTTGATGGTGTGACTGTGTTAATTGCCTCGGAAGTTGTTGCTCCGGGTAATAATCAACTGATTCATCCCCTGGAAGCAAGTTATAGGGAGTGGATGGATAAAGATCCGGTGACCGGACAAATATGGGGATTAGAACCCGTACCGGGATACGCCAATCCTAATTCCAAATCTCCGGCAATAAATAACGATCCGACAAGTTGGCCTGAGAAATGGCCACGTGTTCTGCCCGAGATTGCAGAATTCGACACAACTTGGGATGGTTTATGGTATGGTTACTTCGGAAAGGGTGTTGAAAACTCGGATTTCGAAACATTCTTTGTAATGGATGATTCGAAAGATAAAGAATTTGCACGCGCACCATACAACTTCTTCCCGATTGCAGCGGATTCCAACCGCGGTGGTTTGGGTTTGCGTGTGGAAGTAAGAGGTTTTCAATGGTCGCACGTATTGGCGGAAGACATTATTTTCTGGCATTACGATATAGTAAACATTTCCGATCTTGATTATTTGAAAACTGTATTCGGATTCTATACGGATACCGGTGTTGGCGGTACAGCTGATAGTGGTGACGACAATGCGAGTTTCGATACCAAATTGGACTTGGCTTATGCATTCGACGAAGACGGTAAAGGTCTTCCGGGTGGTTATGCAACCGGTTATTACGGTTATGCATATTTGGAATCACCGGGTATCGGCACAAACGGTTTGGATGATGACGAAGATGGTATAGTTGACGAAAGACGTGATGACGGAATTGACAACGACGGAGACTGGGTACCATTCACCGATTTGAATGGTAACGGTCAATGGGACCCTGAAAATAACGAACCGTTGAATAATGACGTTGGTCAAGACGGTATCGGTCCTTTGGACAGACAGTATACCGGTCCCGATTTGGGAGAAGGTGACGGATTACCAACTGCCGGTGAACCAAACTTCGATAAAACAGATATTGATGAATCCGATATGATCGGTTTGACCTCGCTTTCCATTTACAGATTGGGCGATGGAGGAACCGGTGGCGGATGGCCTAAAGATGACGAACAAATGTGGCAGAGATTAAACTATCACAACTTCGATACATCTCTCCAACGTGCTAATATTTCTATGGCTTTTGCATCCGGACCTTTCCCTCTGGAACAAAACAGAAGAGAAAGATTTTCGATGGCATTAGTTTTCGGAAATAATTTTGAAGATTTGGTATTTAACAAAGAAACTGTTCAAGAGATATATAATGCTAATTATAACTTCTCAAAACCTCCTTTGAAACCATTCCTAACTGCGGTACCGGGAGATGGAAAGGTATTTTTATACTGGGATGATTTAGCAGAAACATCTACTGACCCGTTCTTAGGTTATGATATCCCGGGTGATCCTTCATCCGGTTATAAGAAGGATTTTGAAGGTTATTTAATTTATAGAAGTCGTGAACCTGAATTTAATGATATTAAGGTAATCACTGACTCGAAAGGTGAACCAAAATATTGGAAGCCAATCGCTCAATTCGACTTGGCGGATAGCATTACAGGTCCCGATCCAATAGGAATTAACGGTGCTCATTTTTATCGCGGAGATGATACCGGATTACAACATTCTTACGTTGACGAAGATGTTGAAAACGGTGTTACATATTATTATGCACTTGTTTCCTACGACATGGGAGATCCTAATTTCGGGACAAAAGGATTGGTGCCTTCCGAATGTACGAAGATTATTACAGAAGACTTTGCGGGAAATCTTCAATTTGTTGATATCAACTGTGCGGTGGTAGTTCCAAATGCTCCTGCAGCGGGTTATAAACCGCCGAGCATCTCCGGAAATGTAAATCAAGTTGAAAGCGGTGAAGGTACAGGTAATTTGATACTCAATATATTGAATGCCGATGAAGTTAAAGACGGTGCAAATTACGAAGTTAAATTCTCTGCAACCGGAAAGATTCCCGATTATCAAACAACATCAGCAAAAGTAATAAGGAATTACGCAGGTTCTACTGATACTTTGGCTACAATTACGGCTGATGCGTTTGGAGCGCAGAAATTTTCCACTCCTTTCGATGGCATAACGATGGCAATAAATAACGATACTTCAATTGCAGTAATTGACTCTGCAACCGGTTGGGTAGTTGGCAATAGTAATTTATTGATTACAGTTGCGCCCAATACAAGCAACCCAACCAACAAAAATGTTAAATGGCCATCGAATTACGAAATCCACTTTTTCGATGATTATGCGGATACATCGTATAAATTCCAGGGTATGCCGGTTAAATTCAAAATTTTGAATACAACCACCGGAGAATATTCAGACTTTTATATTGATGATAAATTCGGCGATGGTGAATTCACTATCGGTGATGACATCATAATAATGGAATTTATGGATAGTGCGAAAACGGATTGGAGATTCACTTGGAGAATAGGTTATAATGCTCCTGGAATTCCTAATGTTCAACCTATAGAACCGGTTGGAGGAGATATTTACAGAATATCGACTACAAAACCATTCATGGATGGAGATTATTTCTCATTCACTACAAATTCCGCAACGGTTGACGAAGCGAAAGCAAAAAATCAACTATCGGATATTGCTGTTGTTCCTAATCCTTATGTAGCGGCAGCTAAGTGGGAAAAGAGAAATCTGAACCAAACCGGACGTGGTGAAAGAAAAATTGATTTCATCAATTTGCCTCCGGAATGCACTATCAGAATTTACACCGTAACGGGTGCTTTGGTTAAAACTCTTCATAAAGATTACTCGCCTACAACGGGCGCAATTTCATGGAATCTGGTAACAGATGACGGAATGGAATTGGCTTACGGAATCTACATCTATCATGTGGATGCCCCGGGTGTTGGTGAATATATCGGTAAATTTGGAATTATCAAATAAGGAAGAGAATGATGAAAAAATTAAGTATAAATTTGATAATGATTTTGTTGATGAGCGGAATGATATTTGCTCAACAGCAGAACTTTAAAAGTAATGTTTCGAAGCGCGGTACCACCGCAGCACAATTTCTGAAAATTAGTCAAGGTGCCCGTGCCTCTTCGATGGGTGGGGCATTCGTTGCTGTTGCCGACGATCCGAGTGCAATCTATTGGAATGTTGCCGGTTTAGCCAGATTACAGAACAATGGTTTTGTTGTGGATCGTACACAATGGATTGCTGATATTAATTATAATTTTCTGTCGGCATCCTATTCGTTGGGAAATTTAGGAACAATCGGTCTCAGTTTCACTTCATCAGATTACGGTGAAATGAAAGTCCGTACTATAGAAGAACCGAATGGAACCGGAGAAACTTTCGGTGCAAGTGATATTGCGGTCTCTTTTGCATGGGCATTTAATATCACAGATAGATTCTCAATCGGTTTTAATCCGAAGGTAATCTATCAGAGTATTTGGAAAATGTCGGATTATACCTTTGCAATAGACATGGGTGTATTATACAATACACCATTCGACGGAATCACACTTGGTATGTCTATCACCAATTTCGGTTCAAAGATGCAATTGCAAGGTACAAGCTCGACGGTTCTGTATGATCCGGATTTAACCACAACCGGAAATAACGACAGAATACCGGCGAATCTATTCACCGATGCTTGGGACCTTCCTTTGGGATTCAAAGTAGGCATTTCTTATCAAGCGTTACAATCTGACATGCACGACTTGAAATTTGCTATTGATGCTTCCCACCCGAATGATAATTACGAAAGTGTAAATGTTGGTGGTGAGTACACATTCAATAGAATGTTCTCCATTAGAGGAGGATACAAATCTTTATTCCTTCAAGATTCCGAAGAATCATGGACATTCGGTGCCGGGCTTAATCAGATGTTGCTTGGTAATGTAAGCATTCATTTCGATTATGCTTATGCATTCTTTGGAAGATTGAAAGATGTACAAAAATTTACAGTTGGAATTAATTTCTAATTTGTAAAACTTTTACCGGCAATCTTTTCTAGATTGCCGGTTTTTTTTGTCATATTTGAAAAAAGGGGAACCGTGAAAAGATTCATATTACTATTTACCGCAATAATATTTGTAAGCAGCATTAACGCTCAACTGAATGATAAAGATCTGGAAAAGAAAGTGAACGATCTGCTTCAAAAAATGACCATAGAAGAAAAAGTTGGGCAGATGACACAAATTTCATTAGAGTTTGTAACCAAACCGAGAAAGAGTAATCATGATGATGCAGAATTAGATATTAAAAAAGTTAAGGAAGCTGTTCTTAAATATCACGTTGGATCATTTTTGAATAACGGTGGTGCCGCAAACTCTGCAAAGGGATGGCAGAAAATCATTAGGCAGTTCCAGGAAATAGCAGTAAATGAATCAAGATTAGGGATTCCAATAATCTATGGAATTGACGCAATTCATGGTTCAGGTTATGTAAAGGAAGCCACTATTTTTCCTCAGAGTATCGCATTAGCGGCCGCCCGTGATCCGGAACTGGTTGAAGAGGGAGCTTATATCACCGCTAAGGAAACAAGAGCCACCGGAATTGTATGGAATTTTAACCCGGTTCTCGGTTTGGGAAGAAATCCTGTTTGGCCAAGATTTTTTGAAACCTTTGGCGAAGATCCATATTTAGCGACACAACTTGGCAGAGCGTATATAAGGGGAACTCAGGGTGATGATTTGTCAGCAGATGATAGAGTCGCTGCGTGTATGAAGCATTATTTAGGTTACAGCGTTCCTTTTAACGGATTAGACAGAACTCCAAGTTGGATTTCCGAAAGAATGATCAGAGAATATTTCTTGGTTCCTTTCGCCGGGGCTGTGGAAGAAGGTGTGGTCACTACGATGGTTAGCAGCGGTGAAATTAATGGAATTCCGACTCATTCGGACAATCACTTGTTAAATGAAATATTAAAGGGGGAATTAGGATTTAAAGGATTGGTTGTTTCCGACTGGAAGGATATTAAAAGATTGTATGAAAGGGACAGAGTTGCAGAATCTCCTGAAGAAGCGGTTAAAATGGCTGTGATGGCCGGTCTTGATATGAGCATGGTACCGGTAGATTATAGTTTTTATAACATTTTGGTGAAACTGGTAAAAGAAGGTGAAGTCCCGGTTAGCCGTATAGATGATGCCGTATCAAGAATATTGAAAGTTAAATTTTTAACCGGTCTTTTTGACAATCCGTTTCCAAAAGAAGAATTATTGGATAATATCGGTAAGGAAGAACATGTAGCTGCCAGTAAAAAAGCAGCACACGAAGTTATAACATTATTAAAAAATAAAAATAAGGTTCTTCCTTTGGATAAATCATCCAAAGTATTGGTGACGGGACCCAATGCAAATTTAATGCAGGTTATGAATGGTGGCTGGACATATACATGGCAAGGTAATGACGAATCGCTTTATCCAAAGGATAAAAATACATTTTTAGAAGCAGTTCAAGCCAAAATTGGAAAGGATAAAGTAACTTATGTAAAAGGGACTACATTCGATACGGAAGTAAATATCGATAAAGCAGTTGAAGCAGCGAAGGAAAGTGACGTAGTTATTGCCGTACTCGGTGAAATGCCGTATTGTGAAACTCCCGGGAATATTACCAATCTTGAATTACCGATCGCACAAAGGAATTTGGTTAAAGAAATTGCAAAATTAAATAAGCCTATCATCCTTGTGCTATTCGAAGGTCGACCTAGGATAATAACGGATATAGTTGACCTGGTGGACGGAATTGTGATGGCGTATTTGCCAGGGAATGAGGGAGGAGACGCAACTGCTGATGTAATATTCGGTGATTATAATCCGAGCGGTAAATTACCATTTACATATCCTCGCGATGTAAACGGATTCACTACCTACGACTATAAACCGATGGAATACTACGATGAAAACATTGTTAATCCGTTATTCGAATTTGGTACCGGGCTAAGTTATACAAATTTCGAATATTCAGACCTAAAATTAAATAAAGAAGTTTATAGTAAGGATGATGAAATCCATGCCTCTATTAATGTGAAGAATATCGGCGATAAAGATGGGAAAATAGTTGTTGAACTTTATTTGACCGATATTATCGGTTCAGTTTCAAGACCGGTAAAACAATTGAAGAGGTTCAAAAAGATTTTCCTCAAAGCGGGCGAAGAAAAAACATTGCAATTCACATTAAATCAATCAGACCTCTCCTTCATTGGAAGAGATAACAAACGGATAATCGAACCCGGTTTGTTTGAAATTACTATTGGCGATCAGAAAGAAAAATTCCACTTAAAATAACGGAGAAATTATGGTAAGCAATACTGTAACTGTTGATCATAATAAAAATTACACAAAAGAATTGGTTGTTCTCACGTCCTTGTTTTTTATGTGGGGACTATTAACTTCATTGAATGATATTTTAATTCCGCATTTAAAGGCGGTTTTCGAATTGAATTATACTCAGGCTATGTTGGTTCAATTCGTATTTTTTGCAGCTTATTTTTTGATTTCAATGCCTTCCAGTTGGATTCTGGAAAAAATCGGATATAAAAAAGGGATTATAGTTGGATTGAGTGTGGCTGGCATTGGTACTTTGGCATTTTATCCTGCTGCAGCATTAAGGAGCTATCCTGTATTTTTAACTGCATTCTTCATTCTTGCATCGGGAATAACATTACTTCAAGTTGCTGCGAATCCGTATGTCTCCATTCTTGGTAAACCGGAAACAGCTTCTTCCCGTTTAAATTTAAGTCAAGCTTTTAATTCTTTGGGTACTACTATTGGTCCTTATTTCGGGTCAATATTGATATTGAGTGTTGGCATCAAAACAGCCGATGAAATTGCAAAAATGACTCCTCAAGCAATTGAAGCATACAAAGCCGCAGAAGCATCTGCCGTACAAGTCCCTTATCTCTTTTTAGCTGCAGCATTATTCATTCTGGCAGCAACAATAGCAATGTTTAAACTACCTGAAATTACTGCAGATGCTGAAGAGAGTGACGAGGGAAGTGCAAGTGATGCATTGCATGAATCGGCATGGGGTTACAAGCATCTTGTTCTCGGGGCTATCGGAATATTTGTTTATGTAGGTGCGGAAGTAGCGATAG
>CAZULK010000010.1:0-7373 GCA_964621225.1 uncultured Melioribacteraceae bacterium
TCATTTAATTTTTTTTTTCAGTATTGCACTAAGCTATTCAACGGTGTTTGAAATATTGCACTTAAATTCTGCAATTATTTGATTCACATTTAGTTCAATATCTACCAATGTTCTATTATAATCGAAAGACAGTTTTTCTCCGAAATCAAACACTTTGGAATATACACCTATCAGATAAGCATTTTCCGGAAAATAAGATAATACTTTAGCAGTATTTACTGCGTCGGCAAAGCTGAATGAATGAGACGAATAGCAATTGATATCTTCCTTAATATCAACTTGGTTAATGTCTACGGTAAGAAGTTCTCCCGGATTATGATTTCCCCAGCATTCTATTGCATCTATAACAATTAGATTGCCGGCATTTTTGAAATGGTGCAAAAGATCGGTCCCGTCTCCATTAAACTCCACAATTTCAACACCGGATATTTTTTCTTTCAAATACCTTGCAGCCAATAGCCCTATTCTATCGTCGGAGCGATATTCGTTTCCAACTCCTATAATCATTGTTTTCATCATTCTCTTTCAATATCCAATTTTAAGAAATGAGTTGCACATGAAATGCACGGATCGTAATTTCTGATTGCTTGTTCCAGCTTCCACTGCAATTTATCATTGGGTAAATCCATATATTCATCAACAAACTTATAAAGGTCTGCTTCTATTTGTTTTTGGTTTTGGGAAGTTGGCGGAACAATTTTTGCATTTTCTATCAATTCATCCTTTCCAACTTTGTAGCGATGATATAGTATTCCACGTGGAGCTTCAGTACATCCGCACCCCACTCCTTCTTTCATCTCAAATTCAACATATGGATCAATTGTAAAATCCATGTTCTCAATAATTCGAATAGCTTCGTCGCATGCATAAACTGTTTCTATTGCTCTGGCAACAATGCTTTTGAATGGATTATAAACCGGAGGAACAAAGTTTATTTCTCTTGATAATTCTTTTGCCAGAGGTGAAAGTTGGTTGAAGTCTAAATTGAATCTGGCCAACGGGCCTACAAAATAAGGACTTCCTTCATCTTTGAATGAATGAAGAGCATTCGAACGCTTAACATGTTCTTCCGTGAAATGTTGCTCATATTCGTTTATATCAATATTTAATCCCTTGTTTGATATTAATCGTCCTTCGTTAAAGGGATACTCTTCGGGATGGTTTAGAGCAACAAATTCGTAATCAAATTCGAAATCGGGAAATTCGAGAGTGGCCGCCCATTTGGCTGTTTCCACTGCAAATTCCCTGGCCCATTTTAATTCTTCCTTCAATTCTAAAAATCTTTGTTTATCGGGTATGCTATAAAATCCTCCTACCCTAACATTTATAGGGTGAATTTCCCGTCCGCCTAAAAGGTTGACTATATCGTTTCCTGCCTTCTTTAACCTTAGTGCATTTTTAACTAAATCAGGATAATCTTTGGCTATTTGTAAAGAATCCTCATAACCTAAAAAATCGGGGGCATGCAGCATATAAATATGGAGCACATGACTTTCAATCCATTCTCCGCAATAAATCAGCCTTCGTAAATCTCTTAAAGGTCCCGATATTTTGAAGCCGGCAATATTCTCCATGGCGTGGATAGAACTCATTTGATATGCAATGGGACATATCCCGCAAATTCTCGCAGTTATATCGGGCACCTCAGTGTAATGCCTTCCTATCAGAAAACCCTCGAAGAATCGGGGCGGTTCAAAAATTTTGAATTGTAAATCTTTAATTTGATTATCTTTTATTTTCACTACCATTGAGCCTTCCCCCTCTACGCGGGAAAGGTAGTCGACTTTTATAGTTCTATTTTTCATAAGATTCACTCTCCTTTCGGAATGCTTCGGAATATGCATTGAAACCACGGAATAATCTAACTATTTCAGGATTCGATTTATCAAGTAATTCGAATTTTTTTGCAAGCGAGGTTGTGTTCGGAGATTCTTTCGGGCCGTAACAACCGAAGCAACCTCTGTTGTAAGTCGGACAAAGAGCATCGCACCCGGCATGAGTTACGGGGCCAAGGCATGGTTGATTGCCCGCAACAAGTACGCAAGGAACAGACTTTCTTTTGCATTCCATGCATACGCTTGTGTTGCTTATATTCGGTTTTCTATTATTCAACAATGCATTTAAAACTTCTATTAGCTGATATTTATTTACAGGACATCCTCTTAATTCATAATCAACAAATACATGCTGGGAAATAGGGGTTGAGTGGGATAAAGTAGAAATATAATCGGGATTGGCATAAACAACAGAAGTAAAATTGCGTACATCCTTAAAATTGCGGAGGGCTTGAATTCCCCCGGAAGTTGCACACGCCCCAATAGTGATAAGTATTTTAGACTTTCTTCTAATCTTATGTATTCTTTCGGCATCATGGGGAGTTGTAATAGACCCTTCCACAAGAGAGATATCATAGGGGCCTTTTAGCTCGCGACGTGTTGCTTCGGGAAAATATGCAATTTCAACAGCATCTGCCACTTCCAACAATTCGTTTTCGCAGTCAAGTATACTCAATTGGCAACCGTCACACGAAGCAAATTTCCATACTGCTAATTTTGCCTTTTTTGCTTTCTTTACCATGTCTATAACTCTCTTTTAGTAAACAAATCTTCAATTTCGGAATAACTGAATACGGGACCGTCTTTGCAAATGAATTCTGTTCCGTATTGACAATGTCCGCAAAAACCGATTCCGCATTTCATATTTCTTTCCATCGAAACAAATATTCTATTTGCGGGAATTCCTCTTTTCTCCAATTCTAAAATTGAATAACGCATCATAATTTCGGGACCGCAAATCATTGCAACGGTATTCTTCGCATCAAAAGGTGCTCTTGGAATAAGCGTGGTGATTACTCCAATATTTCCTCTCCAATTTTTTGTTGAACGGTCAACCGTAACAAATATATCCATGTCGAACCGGGATCTTAGTTTTTCCAATTCTTTTCGGAAAAGTATATCTTCGGGGGTACGGGCACCATAAAGAAGAATTATTTTTCCATACTGTGAGCGGTTATTCAAAATGTAATAAAGAGCCGGGCGAAGAGGTGCGAGCCCAATTCCTCCGGCAACAAGAAGGATGTCCTTTCCTTTATATTCCTCAATAGGCCATGGTCGCCCGAATGGCCCGCGTATTCCTACTGTATCTCCTTGTTTTAACTTTGCCATTTCTTTTGTTACTGTTCCAACGGCTCGTGTTGTGTGAAGCAGTCTGTCGCTTTTATCGGGATCACCGCTTATGGAGATAGGAATCTCTCCGATTCCATGAATATAAATCATGTTGAATTGACCGGGTAAAAATTTTATTCTTGATTTTTTAAGTTTCGGCTTTAATTCAACAGTAAAAGTATCATCTGTTTCTTTTTTTATTTTTTGAACCGTGTAGCCATAAGGCAACATCGCCTTCATAATATCCTCTCAATTATTCTTGCTGTACATGTCAATTAATTGAAGTCTTAGGGCATGGATTCTTTCTTCGAATACGTGAGCCAATCTTTTCATTAACTCATAACCCAATCCAAAATCCTTTTCACATTTTGTACGTAAACACTTTCCGTCGAGCTCTATTATTCTGCAATCTTCCATTGCCTTTGCGTCAAATTTCCATTTATAGGGCGGTATCATCCAAGACCATCCTATAATGTCTCCTTCGTGCAAAGTTTGAATTTGAATTGCTCCCTTGGTGTGTGAAAATATTTCCAAAGTAATCTTCCCACTCCTTATTATATAAAACGAGTTTGCGTTTTCTCCCTCTTTAAATAAATATTCATTTTCTTTTATCACAACATTTTTAGCGCAGCCAACCATAAGATCAATATGTTCACGAGAAAAACCGGAAATAAAAGGATGATTTTCTAAAGTGTTTTTAAGAGACTCCATTTTTCTCTCCTTTAAAATTATTTTTATATAAATTATTTATTCTATTGGCTTCTTCAACTATATCAATTCCTACGGGACACCATGTTATACATCTGCCGCATCCAACGCAGCCAATGCTTCCGAACTGTTTTTCCCAATTCGATAATTTATGAGTAATCCATTGTCTGTATCTGCTTTTGGTTGAAACACGCACACTGCCTCCGTGGATGTAAGAAAATTCGGATGTGAAACATGAATCCCATTTTTGTATCCGTTCTGCATTTTTCTTTTTCAAATCCGTATAATCTTCTATTGTCATACAGAAACAAGTGGGGCAAACCATTGTGCAGTTAGCACAAGCCATACATTTGGTTGCAATATCATCCCATACCGGACTGTCGAAATTTGACATAAAAGCTTCTGTTAAATTTTCCCGCTTAAGTTTTTTCTTTATTTCCGATTTAGTATTATCAATTACGTTTTGTTTTAATTTGATATGATTGGGCGAAGCGTCATCCAAATTCAACTCTTCGAGAATATTTCTACCTTTGTCCGAACCTGCTTCGGCTAAAAAGAAAGGCTCTTTTCCTTTTTCTTTCAATTCCGTTAACAAAATATCGTATCCGTTTGTAACTTCCGGTCCTGTGCCGGTGGAAGTACAGAAACAGTTGTTGCCCGCTTTGGAGCAATTAACTGCTACTATTAATGCTTTTTCTCGAGTTTCTTTGTAAAGGGAATTTTTAACTTCACCATTAATAAAAACATTGTCCAGAATTTCCAGTGCTTTTAATTCGCATGAACGTAATCCAATAAAAGCATACTGTTTAATATCCGTTTCTTCGGGTATGATCTTAATTCCGCGCGGTGTCTTTTGAGCCGTAAAAATTTTGTTGACCGGAGGATAGAGATATTTTTTAATTGATTGAGGTCCAACGTTATAATTAAAAAAGAAGCCATTGTCTCCGTTATTTAGTGAATAGACTCCCGGCTCTTGAAAATCGGATTTATTTAGCGGAAGTTTATCGTGGTTGGAAAATTCATCATAGACGATCACTCCATTTTTAACAACGGGACCGATTGTTGTATAATTTTTCTTTTGGAGTAAATCAATTAGAATCCGAAATTTTTCTTTATCAAGTTTTTTCACGGCTAACCTTTTGTTTGTTGCGTTGTTAAATATGAACAACAGAAGTGCCGAAAGCGAGTTGCGTTTAATTTGATTAAACCCAATCCCGTTTAAAAATTTTCTTAAATTTGAAAAACTTGCGTGATACGGACATTTATTTATGAGAAAATGAGCCGATTTTTTTATCGGGGAATAAATGGCTTTTTAAAATATTGCATCGGATTTGAATTTATCGTTTTATAAGATAAAATATTTCACGACGATTTTTTTGAAAAGTTGTTTGAGTTAATAAATCATCCAAAACATCAGCCCAACAATCAAGCCGACCAGGGCATTAATTACTTTTACCCAAACAAAACCTTTTTTGCTGAATGCAAGCAGAGGAAGGGTACCGTGACCGTCCTGAACAATTGAGCTTGCAATCAAAATTCCAAATGGCAGTGCTCCGGAAGCAAATAGTGAAATGAATATCAAGTGTGGCCCCGATTCCGGAATCAATCCGATCAAAACCGCGATTAACAACACAATTATATAATTATCTTTTATCAGTGCATTAACATCGACATATAATTCAACAAAATGAATTAAAAGCAAGGCAAAGAAAGTCCAAATGAATATTCTCATTAAGTGTTTTTTTAATACATGGTTCCACAAATGTTCTTCCAGAAAATGATCGGGTACAACAACTACAACATATAATGCTATCAAAATAGCAATTGCTAAAGTTACCTCAACCCATTTTTCTTCTTCGTGTGTAATAACACCGAAGATTGTAAGCGAAAACAAGACAAGAATTAATGCAATTAATAAAAACCTTTGGAATGAGATAGAAGAAAAATTCCTTTTCAAGTTGCTAAGTGTTGGATAACAATCACACAATTCTTCTTCGTGAACTTCAAATTCATGATGTTCCGAATATATGTTTTTCCCGATTGAAAATTTATCTATCAAAAGACCGATGATTAACGCAACGGCAGCAATTATCAAGGTGATGATAATTGCCTCTTTTGGAATAGCGGAAAACATAACGTAAGCTTCATCTCCGGTAGAAGCTATCATTGTGGCCGTAAGAGCTCCGAATGTAAGCACACCGTGAGAATAAAGCGAAACAACAGTAAATGACCCCAAGCAACCCGGAACCATTCCCAGAAGCACTCCGAAAATTACTTGTCCAAGAGGCTTTGTCTTTAACTTTTGCTGCCACTCACCTTTGGTTACAACATTTATATACTCTATTAAAAGCATCATCGCAAATACGAATCCGCTTATCAGCAAAGCATGATTTATTATATCTAAGAATTCTTCCATACACTTTCGCAAATTAACAACCCAAACATATAAAATATATTTTAAATGTCGTGTTCTTTAGTCCATTAAAATCATATTTGGTGGGCGGAATCTTCCTTGATTGCTCTTTGAATATAATTGCTATTTCCATATGTTTCGATTGGATTGAATTCATTTTAGGTGATTTGCAGATTGATTATTTTGTTTCAGAATGAAATCGATTTTGAGGGCTTGTTGGACAGAATGTTTAGCCTTTCCAACCCGGTATTTTTAGCTTTGTTGATTTTTTTATTCGTTCTTGCAATTATTATAATAATCTACCGTGATGTTTTCCGTCCAATGCGGAAAAGACATTTAAAAGAAAAGCGGGAACTAGAATTTAAAAATGCCAAAATGATGGCGCTTTTCTCCGAGACAAATCCAAACCCGCTATTAAGAATTAATTCGAAAGGCAAAATTGTTTATTCAAACAAAAGGGCGGAAGAGGTTTTCAATAAAAACTTTGGAAACGAACATGTGGACTTAAATCAATTAATTCCCGGAATAAACATAAATGTAGCGGAATTAATCAATAACGGGGATACATTTCAACATTATTTGGATTATGAAAATAAAAACTATGCATTAACGATAGTTGGAATTCCTCTGCTCGAGGTTGCGAATATTTACTTTTACGATATTACGGAATTGAAAAATGCGGAAAAGAAACTCGAGAATTATAAGAATAGATTAAAAGGATTAAGCAGGTGGCAAGAAAACTTGCTTGAAACGGAACGGAATAAAATAGCATCCGAATTACACGATAGCATCGGACAAAAAATTTCTTTACTTAAAATGAAACTTCAATCAGACGAATTACCGCCGGATGAACTGGAGAATGTTTATAAGACTATAGATGAATTAATCTCCGAAGTAAGAGAGATAAGCAGGGAATTAAAGCCTCAGTTTCTCAAAGAATCCGGGCTATCAACTGCGTTGAGTAGTTTGATTAAAAGATTGAATGAACTTTCCGACGTAAAAGGTGAATTCGATATTCATGGTGAAATTCCCAGAATGGATTACGAAAAAGAACTTGCCCTTTACAGGGTGGTTCAAGAGTGCATCAA
>CAZULK010000010.1:7473-17286 GCA_964621225.1 uncultured Melioribacteraceae bacterium
GTAAAAATTGACTTGAGGTTAATAGGAAGTGGAAGATAAAATCAGATTATTAGTTGCCGAAGATCAAACAATTGTTAGGGACGGTATAATTAAATTGCTGGAAGATACAGGAAATATTGTTATTGTAGGGGAAGCCGAAGACGGGGAAGCGCTTGTTGATAAGTATAAAAAGTTAAATCCCGATGTGGTTTTATCCGATATTGAAATGCCGAGAATGACAGGATTTGAAGCTCTCGAAAAATTATTAAAAGAAAAATTTGAGCCAAAATTTATTTTCCTTAGCGTTTATGCAGATGAGCCTTATACATATTATGCATATCATTTGGGCGCAAAAGGAATGCTGAATAAATCTATTAACAAAACCGAACTCGATTTTGCAATTGAAAAAGTTGCAAACGGTGGAATTTATTTTCTGGGTAAATCCGACGAACAACTGCAAGAATTGGTGGAAAAATATTCCGATCAAAAAAATAAAATTAAAGCAAGCTTTTCAAATCTAACAGATAGGGAACTGGAAATATTGGACCTGGTTGCGGACGGATTAATGAACGATCAAATTGCGGAAAAACTTTTCATTTCCCGCCGCACTGTGGAGAAGCATAGAACGAATATTATGGAGAAGAAAAACCTGAAGTCCTTATCCGAGTTAATTTCATTTGCAGTTAAATTAAAATACCTAAAAATATAGGGGAATAATTAGATGAGGAAGGTTAGTATTTTTATCATTATCCTAATTTCATTCACTGTTTCCTCCTGCACAAAAAATGCCGGAAAGATTTATTCTAAAAAAGAAGCCAATGAACTCTATGGAAATGTAACATACCAAACCCAATTTCCCGCTGTTAAAATAAAAGAATGGTTGAATAAAACTGAAAATAAAATTATGTTTGGGTTTTCTGAAAACAAATTGATTGTTTGCGGGGATAATAGGGAGGTTCTTTTACTTACGGGAGTTGATAGAATTCGATCGAGCGATACTCTCAGAGTATTCGATAAGTCTATTGTCGAAAAATTTTTACAAAGGGAAAAAAGCGACACTCTTGCCCTTGAATTTCGCGGAAAGGTGTTTACAATTTCCGGAAATAAATATACACTCGAATATTCCTTCCCTTGCCCGCCATTTTGTGAATGATTAATATATACTATATAATCTCGTACTTATCTCTGGCAGTTTGGATTGCCGTAGCATTCAGGCAGAGAAAATCCAATTTCAGATTTCTTTATTATTTATTGGCTACATTAGATGCTTCTTCGTTTATTATTTATTTCATGTTTCATAGCGGCCCCGGTATTTTTTTAGCCGGAGTGGGGTTGTTATTACCTCTGACAATTTATCCGGATGCAATCAAAAAATATTTTAAAATTATTTTGGCTTCCGTTATTCTTATAACCGGAATTTTAATTTACACATGGGCAAACATTTATAATTACACCACAATAATTGCAACGGGATTAACCACAATACTTTTTCTTCAACTGAACATAAAAAGATTTTTTACTCAAAAGAAATTCAGTTTTTTTGAATTCATTATGGCTTTTTACTTTTTGACTGTAATGACTAAATTCCTTTCCCTAAAACTCGACTCTCAATTTGGCTTGCCTTTATTCTATGTAACAACAATATTGCAGTTGATTATTGGTTTTATTCTTATAATCAGAACCGAAGATTTTTTCTTTCTAAAAGTTAAGTAGTAGCACGCAATTTAAAATACGTATCAATACGTATTTACAACTCTCCATAGTTTAACTAGTTTTACATTAGTTTTTAAACCCGTTTGAAGGTAGTGGGCGGAAGATGGGTTGCGGCACTCAAAAGAGTGGGTTGCGTTGATATCCCCCCAAATGAGGTCTGACCCGGCGAAAGCCGGGTTCTTTATTTTAAATACTTCGGGCTTTACAATATATTTTGCGGGTCAATATCGAAAAAGATTTTTACGTTTTTGAACCTTGACTCCGAATTAAATTTTGCGAAAGAATTCAAAATGGCTTGTCTGAGATATTTTCCCCCCGGATCATTGCTTTTATTGCTTTTCAGAAGGATTTGATATCTCCATTGACCTTTGATTCTGGCTATCACAGCCGGTACGGGAGGGTTTACAGTGATATAACTTTTATAGGCACTTAAATATTTAAATAAATCCGAAGATGCTCCTCTCACATTTCGTTCTTCTTCATCTTTTATTTCAATTAACCCCAGCTTCGTGAAAGGAGGGTAGAGATGGTGTTTTCTAAGGTTTAATTCTTTTGTGTAAAAATCTGCATAATCATTAGTCAATACCTTTTGCAATACAAAATGTCTGTGATCTTGGGTTTGAATTATAACCTCCCCTTTGGTTTTGCTTCTTCCGGCTCTTCCGGCTACTTGAGTTAATAATTGGAATGTGCGTTCGTCTGCCCGGAAATCTGGTAGCCAGAGGGTTGTTTCTGCAGAAATAACTCCCACCAAAGTAACGTTAGAAAAATCCAATCCTTTTGATACCATTTGTGTTCCAACCAGAACATCAATTTCGCCTTTGCGAAAACTGTTGAGTATTTGCCCTAACCGTCCCTTCTTATTCATTGTGTCTGAATCGACCCGTTCAATTACAATCTCGGGAAAATGGGCGGAAAGTTCGTCTTCCACTTTTTGCGTACCCGTTCCGAAAAATTTGATATTCAACGAACCGCAATTGGTGCAAGCCCTGGGAACATTTTTAATATTACCGCAATAATGACATTTCATCGAATTACTCTTGAGGTGGTGCACCATCGAAACGGAACATTCATCACACATATAAATTTCACCACAATCTTCGCAATAAACCTGTGTTGCAAATCCGCGCCTATTTTGTAAAAGTATCACACCTTCTTTTTTTTGTAATCTCTCTTTGATGGCGAACAATAACTGGTGGGAAAAAATATTTTCCATTTTTTTCTTTTTCTTTTCGATGGTTACATTCACCAACTTTATTTCCGGCATTGTTGCATTGTCCACTCTTTCGGGCAATTCGAGCAGTTCATATTTCCCAATTTGTGCATTGTACATGCTTTCGATTGAGGGAGTTGCCGAGCCCAATAAAACCGGGCAATTCATTATGCTTGCCAAGAAAACGGCGGAATCTCTTGCCTGATATTTCGGAGTGATTTCATGTTGTTTGTAACTCGGGTCATGTTCTTCGTCAACAACTATCAATCCGAGATTTTTTAACGGAGCAAAAAGTGCCGAACGTGGTCCGATAACGATTTTGTATTTCCCTTTAATTATTCCGCGCCATGCGTCATATCTTTCACCAAGTGAAATTTTACTGTGAATAACCGCAACCTTTTCGCCAAAAATGTTAAAGAATCTTGAAGTTATTTGAGGAGTTAATGAAATTTCCGGCACTAGAATTATTACATCTTTTCCTTGGGATAATGCCTTCCGGGTCAACTCTATGTAAACTTGAGTTTTACCCGAACCTGTTACCCCGTGGAGCAGAAATGATTTGAATTGAGATTTATCCAGTGGTTCCGATACTTTTTTAATCACCTTACTTTGAGCATCGGTTAATTTAAAATCTTTAGCTTTCTCGGTATAAGTTTCCGAATAGTATCGCTCCACTTCCTTTTCAAATATTTCTACCAGACCTTTACTTGCTAAAGACTTTACCGATGAAGCGGAAGACCCCGTTTTTTCCAGTAATTCCGATTGTGCAATATCTTTACCTTTCAAGTGTATCAATTCCAGCAAAATTACAATTTGCTTGGGACTTCTCTTTTCTATTTCGGGAAGCAAGTCGTAGAGTTCATCCACCGGTTTTGCCAATTTTACAAATAACTGCTTTTTAATTTTTACTTTTGCTTCCGATATTTGATCAACTACCGTTACGGCGCCTTGTTTATCAAGGGATTTGAGTATCGAGTAAATATTCTTTTTGCCAAGTTTCTTTTGCAGAACGGAAATTTTCTGTTCTTCTTTTTCCATTAATATGCGGAGAAGTTGAGCTTTTAGGGATTTTTTATTTTTCTCTTTTTCGAATAACTCCGCGCATATTTCTTTGAATGAAAACACAGTTTTTTTAGACTCAACCTCTAATCCGTAAGGAACGGAATTCCGAAGCGCTTCGCCGATTGAACTTAAATAGTAATCCGACATCCATTGATAAAACTTGAGAGATTTTTCATCAAATATAGGATACTCGTCAAGTACATCATATATCGGCTTTATTTTCCCTTGCGTTTCAGCTTCATGTTTAATTCCTATTACAAATCCGGTCAACACTCTTTTTCCGAATGGTGCTACAACGCGCACGCCGGATTGAGTTTGTTCCTTTAAATCATCCGGAATTGAATATGTAAAAGCGTTTCTTGTGGGCAGGGGAAATACAACTTCGGCAAACATTAAACCACCGTGTTTTCTAATAGAGTGATTTCAAAATTCTTTACATCCAATTTTGCTTTTGCCCCGAAAGGCAGTGTTATTTTATTGTCGATATGACCGAATGAGAGTCCGTATACCACCGGTATATTTAAACTGTACAATCTGTCGAAAAGAACTTCTTTTAAATTAAATGATGAATCGAACTCGGGGCTCTTTTCTTTTACTTCACATTTTACAAATCTACCTAGAGCAATTCCTGCTGCGCCGTCGAACTTTTCTGCTTGGATCATGTGCGTAAGCATTCTATCTATTCTATACGGTTCTTCATTTATTTCTTCAATAAATACTATTTTGTCTTTATAGTCAAGATCATACTTAGTTCCGATTGTGGAAATAATGAGTGATAAATTCCCTCCAACCAATCTCCCTTCTGCCAAACCTGTTCTGATAATTTCCGGAGAGTCAAACTTATCTGCAGGCTTTAACTTTAAATTTTTACTGCGACCGAATAATAAAGGCTTCAAATTGTTTACCGAAAATTCATCGAATGTGGAAATGCCCACCGGACCGTGGAAACAAACGAGCCCTGTTTGGGAAAAAATTCCGTAAAGCAAAGCGGTTATATCGCTGTATCCGATTACCACTTTCGGATTCTTAGCGAGAGCATTATAATCAATTTTATCCAAAATTCTTGCACATCCATAACCACCCCTTACAGCCCAAATGGCTTTAACATCCCGATCATAAATCATTGAATTAAAGTCTTTTGCTCTCAATTCATCGCTGCCGGCCAAATAGCCGTCTTTTGCCAAAACATTTTCGGTGTGAAAAGGGATTAAACCCAAATTTGTAATGTTTCTTTTGGCGTCGTTTAATTCATCTTCGGTAATGTATGAACCCGGGGTAACTAATCCTACGACATCCCCTTTTTTCAATTTTGGCGGATGAATAATTCCCTTGGCAATGCTTGCGGAAAGTTTCCTATTGAAAACCAATGAGGAGGTAGAGATTAAAAATGATGTCTGTAAAAATTTTCTTCTTTCCATGAATTAAATATTTATATTGAATCTAAATTTTAGAAAAACTAAATTAGATTATAACAAATTATCCAATGAATAAGAAAGGGAAGTGATATGAAAAAAGCAATTAATCTTTTTGCAATCTTGTTAATTATGTCTATTACACTCTATGCCGGCGACGGTAAAAAATATGGTAAAGACATTACACTTAAAGAAAAAACCAGCATTTCAGAGATATTAAAATCCCCAGAATCTTTTGAAGGGAAAAAAGTTTTGGTGGAAGGCACCGTTGTTGGAGTTTGCGATAAAATGGGCTGCTGGATTGAAGTAGCCGGTGAAAAAGAAGGGGAAAAAATAAAAGTAAAAGTTAACGACGGCGAAATTGTTTTTCCTGTGGAAGCAAAGGGTAAAACAGCCTTGGTGGAAGGTGAAGTCTATAGCGTTACGGTAGAAAAGAAGAAAGAAGGATGTTCAGACGAGCATAAAGAAGGTGATAAGAAAGCTTGTTGTTCAAAAGAGAAAAAACCCGAAAAAGTGTATCAATTAAAAGGATTAGGCGCAATAATTAAATAATGTGATCCAAAGCTTAAAGCCCCGCTGTTGCGGGGTTTTTTATATCAATTTCCGTAATCATTTAATTTTATCAATATTCATTATCATTATTCCCCTTTTACAATTTAAATTGACTCACCGATTATTTAACTTTGCCATTCAAATAAATTATTATGGATATGAAAAAAACAATTGCCCTTATTTTTATTATAATATTCAATTTGTCTGCCCAAGATCTTCAAATGTACGGAGAAGCGAAACCGGGCAGCATTGTTATTTTAGGCGGAGATATTAAATTTGCCCTGTTGAACGGAGACACATTACAAACTGATGATAACGGATTTACCCTCTTTGGATTCGACCGGGATGACAAAGGAACTTATCTGTTAAAAGTTAAGCTGAATTCAGGAAAAGTTATATTCAGAAAAATAGAACTGCCCAAAAGGAAATATAAAATCCAACGAATCAATAACATGAAGAAAAAGTATGTAACTCCTCCTCCCGAAGAGATTAAACGGATAGCCAAAGAAAGGGAAATCAAAAAAAGAAAGAAAGCAGAAATAGGGAAGATTGATTCTGCGCTCTATTCGGCCGGATTCATCCGTCCGGTTAAAGGGGGAGTACTCACTTCAAGATTCGGAAGTCAAAGAATATTAAACGGTAAACCGAGGAATGCCCACAACGGCTTGGATATTGCTGCGCCAAGAGGTACTCCCGTTTATGCTTGCAGCGACGGGAAGGTTATTTTTGTTGCGGATGATTTCTATTATTCGGGTAACTTCATTTTAATTGATCACGGACAAGGACTAAACACAAGTTACCTTCACTTGAGTAAAACATTCGTGAAAGAAGGAGATTGGGTCAAAAAAGGAGAGAAGATTGGAGAAATTGGAACTACCGGAAGGTCTACGGGGCCACACCTTCACTGGGCAGCTCAATGGTATTCCAAAAGGGTTGATCCGGCGGTTCTATTAAAAATAAATTTTAATGAATAAAATATTGTATCTCAAAATATTATATCCTAATTTGTATATAAAATATTAAATCAAGAAGGAACAAAAATGTCATTTCCAAAACCTTTTTACAGATGGCGTCCGCATCCTTGGCACGGATTGGAGGTGGGAGAAAATCCTCCGGAATTAGTCAACGCATTCATAGAAATAACACCATACGATTATGTAAAATATGAAGTTGACAAAACTACGGGATATACTCACGTTGACCGTCCGCAAAGAAGTTCTTCGCATCCACCCGTGTTGTATGGGTTTATTCCGCGTACTTATTGCGGAAACAGAGTTGGAGACCTTAATCCAAATTCCGGCACCGGGGATAAAGATCCGCTTGATATTTGCGTAATAAGCGAACGCCCTATTTCCAGAGGCGAAATAATTCTGAGAGCTAAAGTTGTTGGCGGACTCCAGGGTATTGATCATGGTGAATCGGACGATAAGATAATTGCCGTATTGAAAAACGACAACATCTACGGGGAAATATCGGATCTTTCCGAACTCCCTTCCGTGTTAGTCGAAAGGTTGGCACATTATTTTACTACTTATAAAATGATACCCGGAGAAGAGAGCATGTTTTCCATTGGAAAAGTATTCGGGAAAGATCACGCTTTCAAAATTATTGAGGCAGCAATTAAAGATTACGACGAGGTTTTCGGATCGGATAATTGATGTTTGGTTTTAAGTCTTATCTGTTTTGGCTTGTCGTTGTTTCATTGCTCTGTTTTTTGTTGGAAAGAGTTTTCCCCTGGAGGAAACAGAAAGTTTTACGTCCGCAATTTTTGCAAGATCTCTTCTGGTTAATTTTTAACGGGTATTATTTGGCGGTATTATTCGGACCGGTTTTTTCTTTCTTTGCCAAAACAACGGGAGAACTATTTCTTTCGCTGGGGATGCCACAACCTTCGGAAATTAATCTGGCAAACAATCTACCGCTTGGATATCAAATAATATTATTATTGTTTCTGCAAGACTTTATTGAGTGGGTAATTCATAATATGCTTCATCGCATTCCGGCATTGTGGGAGTTGCACAAATTACATCACTCAATAAAAACCATGGATTGGATAGGGAATTTTCGATTTCACTGGCTCGAAGTTTTTGTATACAAGACAATTAAATTTTTACCTTTGGCTGTAATGGGATTTAACTCCTACGCTGTGTTGATTGTTGCCGTAATTGCAACACTTATCGGGCATTTGAATCATTCGAACGTAAAATTTGACTATGGTCCGCTAAAGTATATTCTTAATTCACCACAAATGCATATCTGGCATCATGATGTTGTTATGCATAAAAAAGCGGGACAAAATTTCGGTATTGTATTAAGTATTTGGGATTGGTTATTTGGCACAGCATATATGCCCAAAGGACAACCGGCAGTGATCGGCTTCGAAGGAGATGATCAATTTCCTTCAAATTTAATATCCAGATTCTTATACCCCGCAAGTAAAATAATAAACAAATAATCATTTTCATTTGGAGAAAGCATGAATTCTTTCATCACATATATTTTAACAGGATTTTTTCTGTTAACCCAGTCGGTAACAACAGTTGAATGGACAAAGGTTTCTGAAGGGAACAAGTTCCCCGAAGGTCCGGCATGGAACAGTTCAAAAAATGAACTTTATGTTTCTAACTGCTATGCTAATTGGATTACGAGAATAAAGGATGATAAAGCCGATACACTTTTGTTGGCCGATAGCATCAATTATATTGCAACAAACGGAATGACAGTCGGACCGGATGGTTATCTCTATGCGTGCGACTTTGGGTTGGGAGCAATAATCAGAATTAAAGACGGAAAAGCGGAAAAGTTTATTCCGGGTTACGGTGGGGAAAGACTTCACAAACCAAATGATATTACCTTCGACAAAAACGGCAATCTCTATTTTTCGGAGCCAAACAGTTACGACAAAAATATTCCCGACGGACGAGTGTTCTTTTATAATTTTAAGACTAAACAATTAATCAAAGTAGCGGACAGCATTACATTTCCAAACGGGCTGGGGATTTCTCCGGTTGACGGAAGGCTGTATTTGTCCGAATCCGTCCAAAGCCGGGTTTTAAGTTTCCGGGTGAACGAAGACGGAACTCTCTCCGATAAAAGAGTATTTATAGAACTCCCCGGTGGAGATCCCGACGGAATGAATTTTGATGAAATGGGAAATATGTTCTTGGCACATTTTGGTTCGGGAACAATATTCGTAATTGCGCCGGAGGGGCAAATATTAAAAAGAATTAAAGCACCCGGAATGAAGCCCAGCAATGTTGAATTTGGCGGTCCCAACGGAGAGTATTTGTTCATAACTGAAGACGAGACAAATTCAGTTTACAGAACTGAGTTAAGCCAAATAGGATTGAATAAATAATATCGGGCTTGTTTTAATTATTCATTTATTTGTATAGTGATAGATGTTTTTGTTTATGCCCGCTTCTTAATAAAGCAATAAAGGGCTATTTTAAGGAATTGAATTTCAAAAATAAATATTGGAGAAGAAATGCCAGTAGTAACTTATGAGAAATACGTGGAGATGTTGGAAAATGCAAAGAAGAATAAATTTGCATATCCCGCAATAAACGTAACAAGCGAAGTAACGGCCAATGCCGTTTTGGAAGCATTAGCCGAAACCAAAAGCGACGGAATTATTCAAGTTTCAACCGGTGGTGGGGAATTTGCCAGCGGATTGGGAATTAAAGATGCAGCACTTGGCGCAATATCTATTGCCAACCATGTTCATTTGGTTGCGGAAAGATACGACATTAATGTTGCGTTGCATACTGATCACTGTCAAGCTAATAAAGTTGACTCTTTCCTCCGTCCGTTGATTGCAGAATCGAAAAGAAGAGTGGAAGCCGGAATGAAGCCCTTGTTCAATTCCCACATGTTCGACGG
>CAZULK010000010.1:17386-36565 GCA_964621225.1 uncultured Melioribacteraceae bacterium
GATTACGGCGTAATCAAAATGAATGTTGATACCGACACACAATATGCATTCACAAGACCGATTGTTGATCATATGTTCAAAAACTATGATGCAGTATTGAAGGTTGAAGGTGAAGTTGGAAACAAGAAATTCTACGATCCTCGCGGATACTTGAAGAAAGCCGAAACTTCTATGAAGGAAAGGGTTATTCAAGCAGTTAAAGATTTGCGCGCCGAAGGAACAACGTTAGGTGTGTAAAGATTTTAAGAAAGACCCCCGGTGATGCCGGGGGTTTTTTTATTATGGTTTTATCAAATAAATTTCTTTCTGCGGTTCGCTCAGCCACTCAACACCGTCTTTAGTAATAACAACTTCTTCCTCTATTGTTGCAATACCAAATCCGTCAATTGTTAATCTGGGTTCGATTGTAAAGACCTGGCCTTCTTCCAAAGTCATATATGGCAAGTTTCCATATCTTTCCCATTTGGGGGCTAACAATGCACCGCCGTCGTGAGCCACTCTGCCCAACTGGTGACCCAATCCGTGCGGATATTCTTCGTAACCGCTCTGAACAATATAGCCTCTGGCAACTTCGTCAATTTCGAATGCTTGTTTGCCCGGTTTAATTGCTTTTGCAGCCATTTGAATTGAATCCACAATTACGTTGAATCCGCGCAGCACTTCCGCCGGTGGTTCTGTTTCGCCGTCTCTCAGAACATACCACGTTCTCTGTAAATCGGAGCAATATCCCTTGTAGTTAATTCCGAAATCCATGTTAATAACGTGCCCTTTCTCAATTTTCTTATCAGTAGGTCCTGCGTGAGCACCGGCTGTGTCGGGTCCTGTAAAAACCGACGGGCAATATTCTTCGTCCCATGCAAAGCCGAAACCTCTTTCGCGGGTTATCTTTTTTACGTATTCGGCAACTTCTTTTTCACTTATGCCGGGCTTTAAGAATTTTGTAACTTCGTCAAATATTTTCAAAGTCTCCTTTACCGCCTCTTTCATTATTTCCAATTCGGCAGGGGATTTTCTTCCCCTTAATGCCGCTACAATTTCCTCGGATGAAACCAATCTATCCTTATAAGGTGTATCTTTTAAGTGCTCCATCAATTGTAAATATAAACCATGAGTCAATCCGTCTGCAAGGGAAGAGTTTTGTGAATAATTAACGGCAATGGTTTGAGGATTATATTTATTCAACACTTCAATTAGTTTATCTTTTACGCTTTTCAAATAGCTGTGAACATTTTGGTAGGTTCCCACCATGTTCATATTAGCAACTTCGAGCGAGCCGACAATAGCATGGGTATCGCCACTTTTGGTAATGATGAATGCGGATTCCCACGTTGCATTTGTTCCAACAATCATATCGATCATCGGATCTTTTACGTTACCCGTTTCACGAACGAATGTCATCCACATATCTATATTTTTTTCGTTCAGTATTTTAACGGCTTGATCAATTTTTTGAAGAATCATTTCTTTAGACATTATTTACTCCTTTTATCTTCCGGCATATTGTTTTAAAACTTGCGGATCGGTACATTTTTCGAATGTTTCCCCACAATTATTACAAGTGAAATCCACACGCACCGGTTTTGCACTCATACCAAGTATTGAGAATAAAAACCAGCCAAAACCGGAGTAGTGACATTTGTGATTAACTTGTTTTGAATTTCTATCGTTTCCGCATTTGCATTTTTTCATTGTGAAGTCTCAAAAATAAACAAAACGAAATATAATTAAATATTGATTATAATTTGAATTCCATCTTTTCCGGCAATTAGAAGTGACTAAAATTTGGCAGTGGTGATCGAAGATATAAGGCAGTGGATTACACAACATTGATAAACATAATACGTTTAGTGACGAATAGCGGTTGTCGATTCCATTGCTTCGTGCACCAAATAAATTATTGATTTATATTCAATGCCCGAGTGTTCCCGCAGTCCTATTTCGCAAGTTGTGCTTGTAGAATATCCATTCAAATTGTTATTGTGAACATGTCGTTTCAAATTCTTTAATGCAGAAGCATTCAACTCGGGATAGGTAAAGCCTCTGTCTCCGGCAAATCCACAACAGGATACGTCTTCGGGTACAATCACTTTTGCGGAACATCGTTCGGCAATTTGAATGAGGTCGTTCGTTAAGCCCATATGTTCCAAAGAACAAACCGGATGAATTATAACGGGTTTTTCAATTTTTTTAATTTGAAGTTTATCCAATACATGTCTGTTTATAAATTCAACCGAGTCGAAAAGAGATAAATTTTCCGTTCGATTATTCAAGAATTCTTTCACCCTTTTTGTGCACGGACTGGTATCGAACACAATTGGATATTTACCATTATCCGAAGCGTTCAGAAGGGAATCGAGTAATTCCGTTGATTTATAATCTGCTTGTTTAAAATATCCTTTGCTGGAAAAAGGCATTCCGCAGCATAATTCGTTTTGCTTTGCCGGGAAAATTACTTCATAACCGGCACTGTTCAATATCTTTGTGAATTTTATATCCAGCGGTTCATCTTGGTTGAAATGATGTTTCATATTCCTATTTATGCAAGAAGAAAAATAAACCACTTTATTTTCGCTTCGCATAAAGTTTATTGCATTGCCCGGTAAACTATTCGCCTCCGGAAAATTATTATTAACAACGGGAATATTTATGCTAAAATTATTTCGTATGGAGAGGGTAAGTTTTCGTGCCGCTTTTAATCCAATCAACGACCTAAGTGCGCTTGCAATATTTAATCCGCCTCTAAGCAATGTTGATGTAACGGAAAAATGCCGGCTTAAAACCGTTGCCAAAAATTTCTGTAATTCTGTCTTTTCCTCACTCCGGATTAATTTTACAATTTCTCCGGTATCAATTTCCACGGGACATTTTAATTTGCAAAGACTGTCGGTAGCGCAAGTGTCGTTAACATCATATTTTAATTGACTATAAAACGATTTAAGTGTATTCGAGTCAACTTTTTTTGAAGCCAATTCCCGGAGTAATACGATTCTATGCCTTGGAGATAAAGTTAAATCTTTGGAGGGACAAACATTTTCACAAAATCCACATTCAATGCATTTATCTATAATATCGTGGGCTTTGGGCATCGGTTTAAAGTTCTTGAGATAAACATCTTTATCTTCATTAATGATCACACCCGGATTCAAAATATTTTCCGGGTCAAAGATTTTTTTAATTCTTTGCATTATCTCAAAAGCTTTTTCACCCCATTCATATTTAACGAACGGAGCCATGTTTCTTCCTGTGCCGTGTTCGGCTTTAAGAGATCCTCTATATTTTGAGGCGGTCATTTCGATAACATCATTCATTAATTTGCCGTATCTTTCAACCTCTTCCTTTTGGGAGAAATCTTGGTGAAAGACAAAGTGCAAATTTCCTTCGAGGGCATGACCAAAAATTATTGCTTCATCGTAACCATATTTTTTAAATAATGACTGCAATTCCAATGTTGCATCTGCAAGTTTATCAATAGGATATGCAACATCCTCAATAACGACGGTAGTTCCGGCTTTGCGCATTGCACCAACGGAGGGGAAAAGACCTTTTCTGATGTTCCAGAGAATTGAATATTCTTCCGGTTTGTCGGTGAATTCTACCTCCCGTATCAGATTAAATTTATTTAATACGGAAGTGATACTTTCAATGTTTTCTTTTAACAGATCTTTACTAATTGATGAAGTCTCAATTAACAGGGCCGCACAATCATCATTCAATTCATTTAAAAATCCGGGCATTCCTTTTTTATTTTCGACGGATCTGATTGACGCCCTATCCATAAGTTCAACCGCATCCACGGGGGATTTTTTTAATTCGGGTAACGAAGAGCATGCTTCTTTTATATCGGAAAAAATTATGAGTGCGGAGGCTTTGAACGGATTTTCCGGAATGGTTTTGTATGTTATTTCCGAAATGAATCCCAGTGTCCCTTCAGAGCCGATCATCAAATGTTGAATAATGTCAATGGGATCGTCAAAATCAACGAATGAGTTAATACTGTAGCCGGTCGTGTTTTTTAATTTATATTTATTCTTAATTAAACTTACCAGTTCATCGTCTTCGGTTATTTCCTTTTTTAATTTTAAGATGCTGTCTATTAACTCTTTTTTCTCTACTTTAAACTTTTCGATAGAACTATCATCTTGTGTATTTAAGCAATACCCATCGTTAAAAATGATCTTCATTCCCAGGAGAGTATTATATGAGTTGTTAGAAGTTCCGCAGCACATTCCGCTTGCGTTGTTAGCGGCAATTCCGCCTATCATTGCTGAATTAATTGATGCAGGATCAGGGCCGATTTTTTTATTGAAGGGTTTTAAGTATAGATTGGCGTAGGCTCCTATCAATGCAGGTTGCAAAGTTATTCTGTCTGCATCATCGCTAATTTTATACCCTTTCCAATCTCTGTCCAACAGAACCAAAACGGAATCAGTTAACGCTTGTCCCGAAAGGCTTGTTCCTGCTGCTCTAAATGTAACCGGGATATTTTTTTGATGGCATTCTTTAAGAAGGAAAGTTACCTCATCTTCATTTTTCACTTTAACAACAAGTTTGGGAATAAGTCTGTAAAGGCTGGCGTCTGTGCCGTAAGCCAGACGCCTAAAATAATCGGTGTAAATCCTGTCGGAAGGAATTACAGCTTTTAGTTTATCTATCAGCTCATATAATTGCATCAGCTATTACATACTGATTCAACTTCTTCCACTGTTTTGGGAATCGGTTTGCCAAGAACTCTGTGTCCGTCTTCGGTAACAAGGATGTTATCTTCAATCCTTACTCCACCGAAATCCAAGTATTCTTCAACCTTTGAATAATTGATGAATTGTTCATGTTTATTCTCTTTTTTCCATTGATCAATAAGCGCAGGAATGAAATAGATGCCGGGTTCAACAGTAAATACAAAACCGGGGCGATGTTTTTTAGCCAATCTCAAATAAGCCAAACCGAATTGTGAGCTTCTTTTAATTTCACCGTTATAACCAACATAGTTTTCTCCCAGTCCTTCCATATCGTGAACATCGAGTCCAAGCATGTGTCCCAATCCATGTGGGAAGAAAAGAGCATGTGCGCCTTCGTTTACGGCGTCCTGCGTGTTGCCTTTCATTATGCCCAATTCTTTTAATCCTTCGGTAATAACTTCGGCTGCTTTCAAATGAATGTCTTTGTTGTAAACTCCCGGTTTAACCATATTTATTGCAGTCATCTGAGCATCAAGCACGGTTTGATAGATTGCCTTCTGTTTGTCGGAAAATTTCCCGTTAACCGGGAAAGTTCTGGTAATATCACTTGCATAATGCTCAAGCGATTCGGCGCCGGAATCTAGCACAACCAAATCTCCGTCTTTCATTTCATTGTGGTGGAAAGGATTGTGAAGCGTTTCTCCATGAACGGAAAATATAACCGGGAATGAAACACCGTTTCCGGCCCCCAAAGCAACGCCTTCTACCGCACCGAATATTTCCCTTTCAAGCATGCCCGGTTTTGTCATTCTCATTGCAAGTGTATTCATCTCATAACTGATATTCAGAGCGAATTCTATCTCTGCAATTTCTTCCTCAGATTTTATAGAACGCTGTGCAACAACACTTTTTATCAACTCTTCGGATGCGTAATCATTTATGCGGGAAGGTCTGTAACCAAGCCATGAGGCGAACAATAATTTTGTATCGGCTCTGTATTGGGGAAGGAAATGTACCTTTCTTCCTTTGTGAATATTTTCTCTGAAGTAATTCTCAATTTCGGAAGTTGGGAGAACTTTATCGGCTCCAATCAGTTCCATTTTTTCTTCGGGAGTTTTATCCGGTCCGCTCCAGACTACTTCGTCAACTTCCCTTAGGTCTGCAAACAGTATCGATTCATTGTTGTCAAAATCGATTAATCCGAAAACATTCGGTTCGTCCAATCCGAAATAATAGAGAAAATTACTGTCCTGACGAAACTTGTAAACATTTGAAGGATAATTCATTGGAGATTCAAAATTGCCCGGGAAAAATGCAATCCCCGAATTCATTGATTTTGTAAGTTCTTTTCTTCTTTTTACATATACTTCTTTGTTAAACATAAATTGCTCCGAGATTTAAATAGTTATCTGAGCAAATATAAAGAATATGTAGATTAAAATTTTCTTAATTAAAGACTAAAAAAGAAATTTTACAATTTGCATTCCACAGTTGCTAATAAAGTCAATGTCTTGAACTTACAATCTATCAGATCATCATTTTGTAACAATCGTTATTTAAAAGTTAAAATAATTTTTAGCTCTGAAGTGATTACAACTAATTACATTGAAGATTTCTTTCAAATTGATACAATTGACGTTTCCAGCGGCGTCATGAATCACTGTAATTTCTTCACTAATCTTTCTTCCAATTTCCATTGTATAATTTTCCACAACCTTTTTTAGCTGTGTTATAACAAATGAGCTATCGATGATAAATTGACTTACAATATTTTTATCGATATATTAATAGTAAAACAATTTGAGGTATGTATGAATACGGTAAAAATATCCTCGAAATATCAGGTGGTAATTCCGAAGGAAATAAGAAAAAAGTTAGATCTACGTCCCGGACAGGAGTTGCAAATATTTGAATTTGGTAATAGAATAGAAGTCCTTCCATTGAAGAAAGTAAAAGACTCGCGCGGTTTTTTAAAGGGAATGGATACTAATATAGATAGGGATAAGGATAGAATATGAATTTGGTAGACTCCTCAGGATGGCTTGAGTATTTATCCGACGGCCAGAATGCCGACAATTTTGCCGAAGCAATCGAAAATACTGAAGAATTAATTGTTTCAACTATCAATATTTATGAGATATATAAGAAAATATTGAAAGAAAGGGATGAAAATACAGCGTTGCAAGTAGTCGGATTAATGAGCCAGGCAACTGTTGTGGAAGTAGACACTAAAATTGCTTTACATGCTGCGAAATTAAGTTATGAAAAGAATATTCCCATGGCAGACAGCATTATTTATGTGACGGCTCTATTGCATAATGCCGTAGTATGGACGCAGGATTCTGACTTTATAAATTTGGAATCGGTAAAGTATTTCCCAAAGCATAATTGAGAAGATAAAGACCAATCGACTTCCTTCTTAATTCATTCACAATTTATAATTAAAAAACAGCTTTCCTAAATATAGGATTAGCAATGTATTCCACTCATCAAATCAAGTAACATTTTATTCTAATGACAAAAAACAAAAACCCTCGCCCGCGGGACAAATGAGTAGAATGACTTGAATAGCTTTTCACATTCCTTTAAAGGAGAAAGTAACGCGGATTAAATATATTATCCGCAAATATTATTTGAACTTTATTTTTGTTGTATCCGTCTTTTTCAATTTATCAAATGAACGCATTCCAGCTATTCCCAACATTCCGGTAATTAGTGTGTACAACATTGTATAATCCAACGGTTTCGGGGGTTCTTTTATTCCGGGTATCCAAAGCAGAATAGGGTAGAGAACAAACTGATAAAACAGAGCAATTGCACCAACCCAACCGATTGCCGGGCGCCAACCGGCTATAAAAAGACTCCCGGTTTTAGCCTCTTCTTTGTTGACTTCCGTTTGTGCAATATTTTGGTCGGCAATCAACTTGGCTTCCTTTAGATTATATTCCCTTTCTGCCTTGTACATTTCCAGCTGCTTTTCCAGTCTTTCCTCGTCGGAGGTGAACAAATCGTCCACAACATCTCCAACGGCTTTTACTATATTACCACCGCCGAATAAAGTATCCCAAATACTCATGACATTGCTCCTAATGTTCTGTTTATCCAGCCTAATAAATATTTGCGGGATTCGGGTCGTCTGTTGCATATAGCAGCATAACGGGCAATTTTTGCAATCACAAATTTCGATAAAAATAATGGGGCGTCTATTGAATTTAACTTTTCGAGGGATTTGCTTCCGATTATTCCGTCCACGGGTGTGATGTCTGCCGCTAACTGGGCTAGTCTGCTTGCCGTTCTAACTCCCATATTTACTGCAGTATCGAAAATATTTTCGGCAATAACTTGGTTATTTATATCGTCACCGCGAATTCTGTTCCAATAGTCTGTTTTGTAAATCTCTCTTGCTTGTTGTTCGGTAAGATTTTTAATATCAAGATTGGGATAAGCTCTTTGGGATATTCCGAATTTTGTTGCTCCTCCGGGATCATTTGGATCGTCTGTAAATTTTGCTCCACCCTCTCTAGCCAAAGTCTTCACTATTGCTTCGTTAAAATCTGCCATTATTCCCTCGTATTGTTTAGCAAATCGTTAACTTTTCGGGAAGAAATCAGCAATACAAAAATGAATTTAACGGATTAATTTTGATTAATCAACCATGGGAATTGAAGAAGATGGCATAAAAAAAGCCGGACTAATTAACTTAGCCCGGCTCTGAATAGTTAAAGATTTATTACTTCAACAACATCAACTTTTTAGTTGCTGTTTTATTTCCGGCTTTCAGTCTGTAATAGTAAACACCACTGGCTAAGCTACCGGCATTCCAGTTAATTTGGTAGTTGCCAGGATTCATTTCTTTATTCAGAAGAGTTTCAACTTCCCTTCCAAGTGCATCGTAAATTTTAAGCGTAACAAACGATGCCTCGGGAATCGAGTATTTTATTGTTGTACTCGGATTGAAAGGATTGGGGTAATTTTGCTGAAGGGCAAACTCTACCGGAATATTTTCTTTATCATTTACTGCTGTGAGATGTTCCTGTATTTCGAGATTATCTACAGCCCATCCCCAGCCATTTACAAGTTCATCTGCAAAGAGTTTGAACCTGATCAATATTACATCACCTGCATTGAAAGTATCATGAATATTGATCATGTGGTGCTTCATAGCTCCGGCAATGAATCCGCCGTTGTTGAATATATTCAACCAATCGGCATCCCAACGGGAATCGTAGCCGTCGGCTAACGGAACCCAATTGAATCCGTCTTTGCTTCCTTCAATTACAACATAATCGTAAAAATTAGGATCGCCGAATTTGGATCCCGCTTCTCCGGGCTCAACAATTGCAACATCGTCATATTCGATGAATGCATCGGTTTGGGCAACCGTAATTGGAACGGTTAAAGTATATGTAATGGTTTTTTCATTATCGTAATCATGTTTGGAATGAATTGCTTCGCTGAGGAATCCGAAATAGCGGGTGATTTCAAAATCTTCCCCAACAAACAGTCTGCTATCATCTGCCGTAAATTCGGTAGCAAATGAAGGTTGAGGATTGCCGAATGAAAGCATTTCCAACATAAATGATTCGGTGAAGAGTTGTCGTGTGCTGTCATAAGCCACAGCGGATATTTCGTAAATACCACTGCTATCGGGCGTAAAGGCGAAAGCTACTGTCGTATCAACCGGAGTAGTGTTAAATAAAGTAAATACCGGAGTTCCGCCAACCAGCACTTGTGTGGAATCATAGACTTCCCTTAGGTTAAGACTAACTTCCAAACCGTTGGATGTATATTGAGCACCGTTCAAAATTGGAGCCAATGCAACATCCGGGGGTTCATAACCGGATAATTCGGGAAGTGTTACTGTCCATACTCCTCTTCCGTGGGTAGCTGCTATTACTTGATCATTAACAATCGAAAGATCATATACTGCAGCAGCAGGAAGATTGCCGTCCAAGAAATGCCAACTTGCAGCACCGTCGGTTGATTCAAATATACCGATTTCGGTTCCTGCCCAAATGATATCGGTGTTGTAAGGCATTACCAATACACAGAAAGTTGCAACGTCCGGAAATCCTGTTGTGCTTTCGTTACCGGTGCCAAATCCCGAAATATCTTCCCAAGTTTGACCCAAGTCGGTAGTTCTCAATATCTTGGGTGCATCTGCAAATGAGAATGTTACATAAGCAGTATTTCTATCTGTTGGGTGAGTAGATAACCCGGTTATTCTTCCCATATCAACTTCTTGATAACCGTTGGTTTTGGTGAAGTTATATCCGCCGTTTTCCGAAACGAACATTCCGCCGGTTGGATCTACATTGCTACCTACCCAAACTACTTGAGGATCGACCAAGGAAATTTTAATTTGTGAAAATGTACTGGTTCCGCCGAAAGAACCGCCTTGTAATTTTATATTGCGCCAAGTATTTCCAAAATCGGGCGAACGCCATACGCCGCTACTACCCATAATGAAAATCAAATCTGGATCCTGTTTCGATTTTGCTACCTTTGTGAAGAAAGGAGCTTTGCCAGATCCAACATCGGTAACATCGCCAACAATATTTTGGAATGAATTACCACCGTCGAGTGATCTTCCTAATCTGTTATATTGTGACGAAACTATAATTTTGTTTGGATCGGCATAATGCCATGCGGCTTCATATCCGTCGCCGCCCCAAGCAAAGTTCCATGCAGTTGTTGAATCTGCCGTTCCGTTTGGCGGACTGAACCACGAACTGTTATCCTGCATACCGCCTACATAAGCATCTGCACCGTTCTTCTTATCTGCTCCGTAGAATTGAGTTGTGTTGTAACCATTTTTAGGAGCGCTGAATGTTGTGCCTTCGTTATCGGAGTAAGCCACACCGCCGTCGTTGCCGACTAGCATTCTGAATTTTTTAGAAGCTGAATCAGTAACAAAGGCTACAAAGTTATGCTGATCTACGTGAACGCCTTTGCTGCTTCCTCCAAACTGACCGTAGCCGTCTGTAATGTTGGTCAAATTGATTGAGGCTTTACCGGTTATGTCTATTCTCCAAATATTAATTCCTCCAACGAAGCATGCATTCTCGTCAAATGGATGAGCCATACAGGCATTATCGTACCAACCTTGGCCGCCTAACCAATCTTCCGGCGGATCGACGCCTGTCCAAGATTGTCCACCGTCTTCGGAATAGTAGAAAATTGAGCCGACGGTTCCACCTTGTGCAGAAACGAATAATTTATTCGAATTTACCGGTGAGACAGCCATTTCCAATCTTCCGACACCTGCTATTCCATTTGAAGAATTTGTCCACGTATCCCCGGCGTTTTTACTTTTGATTATTCCGACGCCATTGATTGTTGCATAAAGATTGTTGAAATTATTGGGATCGGCAACAATCTGTTCTACATTATTCGAACCAGCATCATAAACGGTTGTCCAAGTAGCACCACCGTCTGTGGATTTTTTAATTGTAGAATTAGTTGCACCTCCGTTGAATCCAAGACCGACTGCTGCCAATACAACATTTTCATCATTCGGATCTACAACGATTCTCATTATGTTTTTGAATTCCGCGGGATCTGTTGTTGAGGCTAATTGTTCCCATGTTTCTCCACCATCGGTAGATTTCCATATTCCCATTCCGTCAACTTGGTCAACGTTGTAAAATCCTTCTCCGGTTCCGGCATAAAGGACATCATGATTTGAACCGGCCATAGCAATCGTGCTGGTTGCTAAATTTGGAATCATGTAAGTAAGATGGCGCCAAGTTTGTCCGGCATCTGTAGTTTTCCAAACTCCGCCACCGACCGATCCAACAATCCATGTATTTCCTGTTGGATCATCAGGGTGTATGATTAGTCCTCTGGTTCTTCCGGAGATATTTCCCGGACCTCTTTCAACCCAAAGCAATCCGCCTTTGGTTCCGTTTCTTTTTAATTCTTTGAACGAAGAAACATTCTTTGCTTTTAGCAATTCTTTTATTTTATAGTTTGCCGGATAACTCGGATTTTCCTCCCCGTTTCTCGTTCTTATATCATGCTGCCATTGAGCAAACAGTTCGGGACTGTCTTTTTTATCCAAGCTTTCCTCCTCAGATTCGTTAGGATTGTAAACATCCCCGAATAGCTCGGCACGTTCTTTCATTTTGTGAAGATTTTCGAGAGCTATTTTTACATCTTTTTTGCTTTCGAATTTCCTACTTAAATCGAAAGGAGAAAAGATGAACGAAAAGAAAACAACTCCCGCCAAAAAAGCTGTTAGTGTGTTAGTGAGTAGTAGTTTTTTCATATAGTTTCCCTTTGTGTTGCTTATTAAATTAATTGATTTTTTTCCCGGTTAAGACGTCATAGATGTAACTTTGTGCCGTTGAATTATCTTTCCCCGAGACAATTCCAGGATGTAACGACACGTAAATTTTAGTCTTTTTAGCCCACTTTACTTCCGCATTTGTTTCTTTTGCCTCATAAACCTTTTCCCCGGTTCCGGTTTTGAATACGGCAAAATGCAATGCGGGATTAAAAGGAGAATTTTTGGGAGTTGGGTTTTTTACCAATGCAAAACTGGAATCGGAATTGAACAATATTTCATATTTTTCTCCGAACGAGTTTTCGATATTTTCTATCAAAACATCATCCTTTTGCGCGCAGCTAAAACCCAGAAGTAAGATTGATATGAATAATGAAAGTTTCTTCATGTTTCTAATTTTAGTTTGTAACGTTAATAAGAAAAAAAACAATATTCAACACTCATACACACGTATTAATGTTTTGCATTGAAAAAAATTTTAAAAGTGTGAATATAAAAAGCCCGGTGTGTAACCGGGCAAAAAAATGAGTTTATTTAAATGGAAAATTATTCATTTCCTTCATTATTCTCTTCTTTATCGTCCTTGGTTTTTATTTTGATTTTTTTGATTACTTTGCCATGATCATCATCATCTTCATCTACCATTACTTTTACTTTGAACTTCTTTTTCATTTTTAGATTTTTATCATCTTTATCAAGTTTAATTATAAATACATTGTCTTCCTCATTTCCTTCTTTCTCTTCCAATTCCTTCAATTTTTTTTCCGCTTCTTCTCCAATATATTCTTCAACTTTCTCTTCTCCGTCTATTGTGGTTTTAATTACCAATTTTTTCTTTCCGTTTTCTACCGTTACGTTTATTTCTTTTTCAACTTCATCACCTTCATCATCGTCAAAAATGAACATGAAATCTTCACCTTCCCCGTCCTCAAAGATTTTTAATTTATTTTCTTCTTTCATTTTTTCGAGATATTCATCGGCTTTTTCACCTTCGTAAGTTTCGGTTTTTTCTTCGCCGTTTTCGTCTTTTGTGGTTACGGTGAGCTTTTTAACTCCGTCTTCAACTTCAATGTTTATCTTTTTTTCAATCTTCTTTCCGTTATCTTCATCTTCAGTTACCCAGGAAATATCTTTGTCTTTAATTACATCCACAACGATGTCATCGGCTAATTCTTCCCCGTTGAATACGAAAACATTTCCATCTTCGCCATTGTGCGACATCCATTTCATCTTTCTATGCTTTGCTTTCATTTTATCGAATAACTCTCTTGCTTCTTTCCCCTCGAAAACAAATTCCCCCTCATCGGTATTTATTATTATTTTCTGAACTTTCCCTTTTACTTTGGAGAGAGCATCCTCTTTTTTCTCTTGTGCAAAAAAGGTTTGAGTTGATAAGAGTAAAAGAAATAGACTTAAGTAGACTGTTTTGTTAATTATGTTTCTCATGTTTCCTCCAATTGAAATTAGTTTATTCAAAATTAACTATTCAACAATTAAAGTAGTGTTAATGATTCGTTAATAAGAGTTAAAAAATGTTAAAAAAATGATTCGGAAAGAAGTTTGCTTTATTTTTACGGTATGAAAGAGAGAAAACTACAAATAATTATTGGAGCAATGACCCTTACGGTTATCGGTCTGATTGCCGTCCAAATATATTGGATTACGAACGCATTCAACATTGAGGAGCAAAAGTTCAGGCGCAATGTAAGTGACGCACTTACAATAGTTACAAACAAATTGGAAAAGGAAGAAGCTGCCGATGTTGTTGTTCAAAAGATAAAATCCAAAGCAAATGTTTGGGTAACAAACAAAAGTAACGGTGTGTTTGTTTTTAATGACGACGAAGATGATTCTGCTTTGAATCAAGAATTTAATGTGAATGTTGAATTCAAACTGGAAGATTCCGATTCTTCGGGTCCCATACAACTTGTTTCCGTTAAATCCGACTCTGTAAATCACAAGATTACTAAAATCAAAATAGAAAAGAAAAACCTTGTAGAACAAGTAGTTGACGAACTGTTGGAAAAAGACGACAATACAATTGTTAACTTAAAAGAAAACGAATCCAAAATCGATTCTCTTATCAAAAATGAATTGAGTGCAAGAGGAATTAATTCCAATTTCAATTTTTATATTAAAGTCGAAGATGATGATTCGGTTATTGAACTCGGCGACAAAGATTTTGACACAGGAGAGTTTATATTCAAAACAGAATTGGAAAAAGACAAAGTGTTCGGAGACCCGGGGGAATTGTTAGTTGTTTTTCCCGAAAACAAAAGAGTTGTCTTAAAATCAATGTGGGGAATGCTTCTTTTGTCGGGAATTTTTATTCTTCTCATCATTTTTATTTTTTACAAAACAATTAAAATGCTATTGCGGCAGAAAAAAATAAACGAAATTAAAAATGATTTCATCAATAATATTACTCACGAATTTAAAACTCCCATTGCTGCAATTAATCTTGCCGGTGATGCAATCAAGGAAAATTTATCCCAAGAAAATAGAATTAAATATGCCGATATAATTAAAAAAGAAAGTAAAAAGCTTTCGTCTTTAGTAGACGGAATATTGAATACCGCACTAATGGATAAAGGTAAATTGAATTACCAAAAAGAAATATGCTCTGTTCACGGAATAATAAAAACATCTGTTAACAATTTTACAGAGCAAATAGAAAAAATGAATGGGTCAATAATTTTAGAATTAAACGCAGAAAACGATCAAGTTTTAGGAGATGAGTTTCATCTTGCGAATACATTCAACAATTTAATTGATAATGCAATTAAATATTCAACGTCAAAACCGGTTGTGCGAATAAACACGAACAGCAATGATGAGAACATTACAATTTCTATTGCTGATAATGGCATAGGTATTAGTAACAAAGACTTAAAACATATATTCGATACATTTTACAGAGTTAATACGGGAAATGTTCATAACACAAAAGGTTATGGAATAGGACTGAGTTATGTCAAGAATGTAGTTGAACATTTCAACGGAACAATAGATGTGGAATCCCGACTAAACAAAGGAACTAAGTTTATTATAAAATTACCGCTACATGAAAAGCAGAAATAAAATATTATTAGCCGAAGATGACATAAGTCTGGGCACTATTTTAAAGGATTATCTGGAATTAAAAGGATATGATGTTATCTGGGCAAAAGACGGAAAGTCTGCAGTGGAACTGTTTAAGGAAGAGGCTTTTCAAATTTGCATACTGGATATAATGATGCCTGTAATGGATGGATTTACTGCCGCAAAGCAGATACGAAAGATAAACGGAAAAATCCCTTTCATTTTTCTTACGGCAAAAGGACAGCACGAGGACATAATTCAAGGACTTAAACTCGGAGCCGATGATTATATAACAAAACCTTTCGATACCGAAGAACTTCTACTTAGAATAAAAAATATCATTAAACGGAGCGGAATAGCAAACCCGGGTAATGAAAAAATCAAGATCGGAAAGTTTGAATTTCTCCCTTCAGAGAGGGAAATACATTTCGACGGAAATAATAAAAAGCTTACTACAAAAGAATCCAAGTTGTTGCTGTTGCTAGTTGAAAATAAAGGGCAATTACTTTCCAGAAATTATGCTCTTACCAAAATTTGGGGCGACGACAATTACTTCAATTCCCGAAGTATGGATGTTTACATAAGTAAGTTAAGAAATTTACTCAAACCGGATTCTTCCATAAAAATAATAACTCACCACGGCGAAGGTTATACTCTTAAAATTGAGGAATAAAATTTTGTCTTTCCGGAATTAATAAGTAATTTTTCCATTTCTGATTAACGGATACTTTACTATGAGCGATTTTAATTACAAATGTTATTCATGTGGAAAAACATTCGATAAAGATTTTATCGAAAATGATTTTGTTTATCTTTGTCCCGAATGCGGAAAGGCGGAGAAGAATAAACCTCTCGAAGGTGTACTAACTGTTGAGTATGATTACGATCGATTGAAAAAAGAATATAGCAGAGAATTTTTCAACTCTATTCCCTCAGGGAATTTATCACTTTACCCCAAACTCTGGCCGGTCGATTTCAATAAAATATCAGCCGGCATTTTGGAAAAGCTTGTTCTTCCTTCTAATCAATTACTTAATTATGTATTGGACGGGAATGAAGTGATCATTCAGGATGAAACTAAAAATCCCACGTTTTCTTTCAAAGACAGAGCTTCAATTTTGGTGGCTTTAAAAGCAATTGAGTTGGGTATTGAAGAAATAGCCGCTGCTTCAACAGGCAATGCAGGGTCATCATTGGCTGGCATTTGCGCAAGGATTGGATTAAAGAGCAAAATTTATGTGCCGGAAAACATTCCCGACGCCAAGCGTTTGCAAATAGAAACTTATGGCTCCGAGCTTGTAATTGTTGACGGGGATTATGATCTGGCATTCGATACCTGTTTGGATGATTCAATTAAAAATAAATACTACAATCGTAATACAGCGTATAATCCATTGACAATAGAAGGAAAAAAGTGGGGAGCTTACGATATATTTATCAATACGAAAGGAAATTTGCCCGATAATATTTTTATTCCGGTTGGTGACGGAGTAATTATATCGGGAATATATAAGGGCTTCTATGAACTTAAGAAGTTGGGGTTGATAGACAAGTTGCCAAGATTGATTGCAGTTCAATCGGAGGGCAGCAGAGCGGTGGTTGATTATTTGAATGAAAAAGAATTCGAATATAAACCGGCATATACAATTGCGGACAGCATTTCTGCCGGTGCTCCACGAAATCTTTATATGGCTGCCGATGCGATTGAATTTACGGATGGATTTGCCGTTGCAATTGAGGATGATATGATTCTCAAAGCCCAGAAGGAGTTTATTCAATCGACCGGCATTTTAGCCGAACCTTCCTCGGCCGTAACCTATGCCGCATTCAAAAAGTTAAGCAATAATCCGGAAGTAAAGAATGGAAAGAATATGCTGTTAATAACCGGAAACGGCTTGAAAGATATTTCATCTTTGGAGAAAATTAACAGCTTATAAATTTCTTTTTGTAACCCGGATCTAATAGGAGTAAATATTTCCGTGGCATAATTCAACCGGATTAGAAGGGAATAATTAATTTTTCCATAAATTTGCATTGCCGTTAAAATAAAGTGAGAAAGAAGTGAATATTAAAGAAAGTTTATTAATATTATTTGAAAAATGGTCCGGCGAGAAAGCTACTGAATTCTATCCGTTGCCTCCGTCGGGTTCTTATAGAGAATATTACCGGATAAAAAGTAAATCGAAAAGTGCAATTGGCGTTTACAATTCGGATGCAAAGGAAAATATTGCATTCCTGAATTTCAGTAAACATTTTAAATCGCATGGTCTTGCGGTACCCGAAATTTATGCCGAAGATCAGAAGAATGATATTTATTTGGAAGAAGATTTAGGCGACACTACACTTTTTGCATATTTAACGGCAATTCGGAAAAACGGTGAGTTTCCGAGCGAAGCTGCCGAAATCTATAAAAAAGTTTTGGAAGAATTACCTAAGTTTCAAATTACTGCAGCTAAAGATTTGGATTATTCAGTTTGTTATCCACGCAGCGCATTCGATAAACAATCAATGCTTTGGGATTTGAATTATTTCAAATATTACTTTCTTAAACTGGCGAAAATTCCTTTCGAAGAACAAGCTCTTGAAAATGATTTTCATACTTTGATTCAATTTCTTTTGGAAGCCGGCACGGATTATTTCCTTTATAGAGATTTTCAATCCCGGAACATAATGTTAATAAAGCATGAGCCTTATTTCATTGATTATCAAGGCGGAAGAAAGGGAGCTCTTCAATATGACGTTGCTTCGTTGCTTTACGATGCCAAGGCTGATATTCCGCAAGCATTAAGAACACAATTATTGAAGCACTATATAGACAATCTGAAAAACTATATAGAATTCGACGAAGCTAAATTCAGAGAATATTATTACGGATACGTTTTAATAAGAATTATGCAAGCCATGGGTGCTTATGGTTTCAGAGGATTTTATGAAAAGAAAGAACATTTTCTGAAATCGATTCCGTTTGCTTTGGAAAATTTAACATGGTTGTTGGATAACATAGAACTTCCAATAAAAATCCCGGCCCTTTGGAATGCATTATTGAAAACAACTCAGTCTGAGAATCTGAAGAAATTCGGTACAAAAAAGAAAGAATATAAATTGAGTGTAACCGTTACAAGCTTCTCGTATAAAAAAGGAATACCCAACGATACTTCGGGTAACGGAGGTGGATTTGTATTCGACTGTAGAGGTTTATTGAATCCCGGAAGATACGACGAATACAAATTGTTAAACGGTAAAGACGAGGAAGTTATTCAATTCCTCGAAGAAAAAAGTAATGTTAAAGAATTTTTATCCCATGCCTTCTCGTTGGTTGATGCTACAGTGGAAAATTATATTGAAAGAAAATTCACCCACTTAATGGTTAATTTTGGTTGTACCGGAGGTCAGCACCGATCGGTTTATTGTGCGGAAGCAATGGCGAAACATTTGAAAGAAAAATATGATGTAAACGTGAACCTACATCACATAGAGCAAAGCTAAGTGGAGGCGCTCACCAAATGAAAGCCATGATATTTGCAGCCGGAAAGGGAACAAGGTTAAGACCCATTACGAATGAAATCCCCAAGGCGATGGTCGAATTAAATGGAAAGCCTTTAATCGCTCACGTGATTGAACATCTTAAGCACAACGGGATTGATGAGATTATCATTAATCTTCACTATTTGCCTGAAAGCATCAAAGAATATCTGAAGAGTAAAAATTATTTTAATATAAAAATCGAATTTTCCCATGAAGAAGAACTTTTGGATACGGGAGGCGGACTAAAAAAAGCAGCCCATTTTTTTGACGACGGCAAACCCTTTGTTGTTTATAATACTGATGTTATATCCAACATCGACTTAAGAAAGATGCTCGAATTCCACAAAGCCAAACAAGGAATAGCTTCACTTGCTGTTCGCAAAAGAAAAACAAGTAGATATTTGCTTTTTGATAATGAGGGAAAACTTTGCGGATGGGAAAACACTACCACAAAAGAGAGAAAATTATTTTCTTCGAAAAATAATCTTGAACAATTTGCTTTTAGCGGAATACATATCATCGAACCAGGTATATTCAACTTAATGCCGGATAAGAAGAAGTTCAGTATGATCGAACTCTATCTTTCGAATTGTGAGCAAGAGAAAATTT
>CAZULK010000011.1:0-35999 GCA_964621225.1 uncultured Melioribacteraceae bacterium
CACTCACTCAGCTGGGCGTTAAATGTATTGACTCAAACGGAAAGGAAATCACGTCCCTTGAAACAATGATGAAAGACCTTGAAAAAATTGAGTTCGATAAATTAGATTTACCTCAGTTAATTTTTGTTACGGATGTAGATAATCCATTGTTGGGGGAAAAAGGAGCCACGAGAGTTTTTGGTCCTCAAAAAGGTGTAAAAAATGAAGATTTTGAAGTATTCGAAAGTTTTTTTGAAAAAGTGATTAAACTTTCCGGAAGAAAAGTCGATCCAAATAATCTTTCGGGAGCAGGGGGTGGAATTCCGGCGGGATTTCAATTATTCTATGAATCGGAAGTAATAAGTTCGAGAGAATTTTTTAGAAATTTCTTCAATTTCGAAAAATACCGGAATTCCGATTACGTTATTACTGCAGAAGGAATTTTCGACGATTCTTCTTTATCTGGGAAAGCTACCGGAAATGTATTGAAAGAATTTGAAAATGCTTCAAAATTTCTGATTTGTTGGAAAAATGAATCTACTTTTGATTTAAAAAATCTAACAATTATCGAATTATCAAAATATTTTAAGTCTAAAGAAGAATCAATTAGTAAATTCCGGGAAGGTATTCATTTAGCATGTAAAGAAATTTCAGAGGAAATTTTATTTAATCAAAAAGTTCATTAAATTCGCTTTTCGTTAATCAAACAATTAATAATTATGAGAGAATATTTAGATTTAGTCAAATTAGTGATGGATAACGGTGTGAGGAAAACTTCCCGTACCGGAATAGATACTTTATCATATTTTGGAGCATTTTACAGAGTCGATTTGAAAAAAGGATTTCCATTATTGACAACAAAAAAGATGATTTGGAAATCTTTACTGCATGAAGTCCTTTGGTATCTAAAAGGTGAAGAACATATCAGAAATTTGAGGAAAAATACCAAAATTTGGGATGCTTGGGCGGACGAGGAAGGAAGATTGCAAACTGCTTACGGAAGATATTGGAGACGTTACCCCGTACCGGAAAAAGGTGCAGCACTCGATGGAGAAGTTTTTGTTGACGAAAATCATCCGTTTGTTAGAAGGGAGGAAAACGGTTCACTCACATTCGACCAGGTTGGCTGGGTGATTGATCAGATAAAAAATAATCCCGATTCCAGAAGAATGGTGATAACGGCTTGGCATCCTGCAAATGCAGTCGTAAGTAAATTACCTCCGTGTCATTATACTTTTGCTTTCAACGTGGCAAACGGAACACTGAATTGTCATTTGACCCAACGTTCGGGTGATATTGCATTGGGCATTCCATTCAATCTGGCTGCATATTCAATGCTTACTCAAATTATTGCACAGGAAGCTGGACTCGAATTAGGTTACTTTGCCCATACAATCATTGATGCTCATATTTATATTGCCGATAAAGGTTCCGAAAGGGAGAAATTCGATCATCTCGAAGGATTAAAAGAACAAATTAAAAGGGAACCTTTGCCTTTACCTAAATTGGTAATTGCCAAAAAACCGATTGACGAACTCCAATTTGAGGACTTCGAATTAATAAATTATAAGCATCATGATAGAATAAAATTTGAAGTTGCCGTTTAATGTCGTAAAAATTACACTTTTAACAATACCCGATTTTGGCATTGCCTTTTAACTTAAATTATGTAATATTCCCATAAAGATTGAAAGGCTTGTCGTGAAAATTTTATTGATGTTAATATTTATAATTACATTATTTGTTTCGTGTAGAAAATTACCCAACGAACCGGAAGAAAAAATTGGGAAAACGGGTACAATTTTATTGGATTCGGTTCCACAAAATGCAGCAATTTGGGTGAATGGATCATTTTTCGGCAAGCTTACACCCGATTCTTTGGCTTCCGTTCCTGCGGGAAAATATGAATTCACCTTTAAAATGGAAGGTTACATGGATACAACATTCAGTGTGAATTTGAGTCCGGGAACCAGACCTTTTGTAAAAATATTAATGAGATAGATTTGAAGAAAATAATAATAGTTGCTTGTTCAAAAAATAATGTAATCGGAGTTGAGGGGAAGATTCCGTGGCATTCCAAAGCTGATTTCAAGCATTTTAAAGAAACCACAATGGGCTACCCTATTTTGATGGGGAGAAAGACCTTCGAATCCATCGGAAAGCCTTTACCCGGAAGAAAAAATGTTGTAATTACCAGAAATCCGGATAAATTAAAGTCGATTGAAGGAATTACAGTTTTCGATAGTATCGAATCGGCAATTGAAGCAATGAAGAATGAAGATAAAATATTTATTATCGGAGGTGGCGAAATATATAACCGAACAATTTCTGTGGCTGATGAGTTGTTGGTTTCTCGAATGCCGTTCGAAGTTGTAGGGGACACTTATTTTCCCGAAATTAGCAAATCGGATTTTGATTTAGTTGAGAAAATAGATAAAGATGAATTTGTGGTAGAGCATTACGTAAGGAAAAGTAGATGACGAATAGGAAAATTGAACTATTACCAGATTTTATTTCAAATAAAATTGCAGCCGGAGAAGTTGTTCAACGTCCGGAATCTGTAGTAAAGGAATTATTGGAAAATTCCATTGATGCAGGAGCAAAAAATATTGAAGTTTTCATCGGAAGAGCCGGAAAGGCATTGATTCAAGTTGTGGACGACGGAGAAGGAATGAGTGAGGAGGATGCCCTCTTATCTGTGGAAAGGCATGCAACAAGTAAAATTAAATCCATCGATGATTTGAATGCAATCCGTTCCTTCGGTTTTAGAGGGGAAGCTTTAAGTTCCATCGCTTCTGTTTCAATATTCGAAATTCGAACCGAGAGGGAAGAGGACGAATTGGGAACTCTGATAAGGATAGGAGAAGACGGAAAGTTAGTTAAAGATAAAGGATCTTTCCCAAAAGGAACGTCTGTTTCGGTAAAGAATTTATTCTACAACACTCCGGCAAGAAGAAATTTTTTAAAAACAAATGCAACTGAATTAAAGCATATTACGGAAACGTTCAAAAAGATTGCAATGAGCCATCCGGATATCGCATTCAAATTGGTAAATGACGATGATATTCTCTATGATTTTCCGGCCTCCAGTTTGGATGAGAGAATGATGGCAATTTTTGCGGACAACATCTTGGATGCAGTTATAAAAGTTGATGAAGATGTTGATATTATTTCGTTGAAAGGATATATCGGAAAACCTACATTTCTGAGGAAAAGCAGAGGTGATCAATATCTCTTCATAAATAACCGGTATGTTTCCAGCCGGGTTATAAATCATGCCGTATTTTCGGCATACGAAAATATTTTGGAAAAAGGGGATTATCCTTTCTTTGTATTATTCATGAAAATTGATCCCGAAAAAATTGATGTGAATGTGCATCCTTCTAAATTGGAAGTGAAGTTCGATGATGATAAAACGATTTACTCGTTTGTTCATGCCGTAGTTAAAAAAACTATCGGTAGTTACGATCTTGTTCCTTCGATGACCATTGATACAAAAGATGATGCGGAAAAACTGAGATTTAATGCATTCACTAAAACAGAGAAAAGGGATTTTGGAGACAGACCAAATTTTGATAGACCAAAATCTCCACCTTCGGATAAAAGCACCTTGGGTGAAAGGGAATTGGATCTATTATTCTCGAATATAAATAAAGAGATTAGGGAAGTTGGGACAACAGGATTGGAAATTGAACATCCTTTTGCAGAAGAGGCTACAAAGGAAGTGTATCATTCACCACCGGAAGAAGATGCGGACGAATTTTCGGGAACCAACTCCAGTTTTATTGTATTGCTTCATAATAAATATATTTTATCGCAAGTTAGAAGCGGATTGATGATAATTGACATGCATGTTGCGCACGAAAGAATTCTTTATGAAAAAGCACTCAATTTGCTTTCTGCAGAAATGCCTTTTTCGCAACAGTTACTCTTTTCCCAAACTGTGAGAATCGATCCCGCAGATTATGAGTTGTTGAAAGAAATTTATCCACATCTCGTTAAATTGGGATTCGATGTGAAATTCAAGAGTAATTTTACCATTGAAATAAAGGGTGTTCCCGGGGATGTGAAAGTCGGTTCCGAAATTGAAACTTTGAACGAAATATTGGACGAGTACAAATTAAATCAAAGGGAAAAGAATTTAGATTTGGTTCACAACATAGCGGCTTCGTATTCATGCAAAACGGCGATAAAAACCGGAGATAGAATTTCCGAACAAGAAATGCGACTACTGGTTGATCAGCTATTCGCTACGTCAATGCCTTATGTTTGTCCTCACGGAAGACCGATTGTTATCAAAATTCCTCTTACTGAATTCGATAGAAGATTTGGAAGAACATAAAAAATATTATAATTTTCATAGATAATTGAAAAGGAATCGAGGATTTTATGAGTTTGGAAGAAATCAAAAAAGCTAAAAAAGATTATTTGGATAAAGTAAGTAATGCAAGAACAACAGGAATGAAATTTACATCCGTTTCCGGGGAAGACGTAAACGTACTTTATTCTCCCGACGATATTGAAAACACTGATTACATGAGGGATTTGAATTTCCCGGGTGAATATCCTTTTACGCGTGGAATACATGCAAACGGTTACCGTGGGAAAATTTGGACTATGAGGCAATTTGCCGGGTTCGGAACTCCCGAGGATACAAATAAAAGATTTAAGTATTTATTGAAAAACGGACAAACCGGTTTATCGGTAGCTTTCGATTTACCCACATTGATGGGGAGAGACAGTGATGACGAAATGAGTCGCGGTGAAGTAGGAATTTGCGGTGTTGCAATTTCCTCTTTGGAAGATATGGAAACTCTGTTCGAAGGAATTCCGCTCGATCAAGTATCCACATCTATGACAATCAATTCACCGGCGGCTATGATTTTTGCATTTTATTTGGCTGTAGCAAAAAAACAGGGTGTTTCTTTCGACAAGTTGAGGGGAACACTTCAAAACGATATCTTGAAAGAATATATCGCACAAAAAGAATATATTTTCCCTCCGAATCCGTCAATGAGAATAATAACCGATATGATTGAATATTGTACTAATGAAGTTCCTCAATTCAATCCCGTTTCGGTTTCGGGTTATCATATTCGTGAAGCCGGCTCAACGGCTGTTCAGGAATTAGCTTACACTTTGGCAGACGGATTTGCGTACATCGAAAGTTGCATTGAAAGAGGAATGGACATTGATTCTTTTGCGCCGAGAATAAGTTTCTTCTTTAATTCCCATCTGGATTTCTTCGAAGAAATTGCAAAATTCCGTGCTGCGAGGAGAATTTATTCCAGAAGATTGAAAGAAAAGTATGGAGCAAAGAATCCAAGATCTTGGTGGTTACGTTTCCATACCCAAACCGCAGGTTGTACTTTAACAGCACAGCAACCGGAAAACAATATTGTTCGAACTGCATTCCAAGCTCTTGCTGCCGTACTTGGCGGTACACAATCGTTACACACCAATTCAATGGATGAAACATTGGCATTACCAAGTGAAAAGGCAGTTAAAATTGCTCTAAGAACCCAGCAAATTTTAGCTTTTGAAACCGGAGTAATCAATGCGGTTGATCCATTGGGCGGTAGCTACTACGTTGAGGCGCTTACGAATAAAATGGAAGAAGGCGCAAATAAAATATTCGACGAGATCGATTCTCTCGGCGGAGTAATTCCCGCAATCGAAGCCGGATATTTTCAAAAAGAAATTTCCGACTCTGCTTACAGATATCAAAAAGAATTGGAGAATAAGGAAAAATTTGTAGTTGGTGTTAATGAATTCGTCGAGGAAAAAGAAGAAATTGATATCCCAATACTTCAAATCCCGCCTGAAGTTGAAATTAAACAAAGGGAGAGGTTAGCTGCCCTCAGAGCAAGAAGAGATAATGAAGCTGTAGAAAAATCACTTGCCGAAATTAGAGATGCTGCAACAACGGGCAAGAATTTGATGCCTGTATTGATTTCTGCTGCGGAAAATTACGTTACCCTTGGTGAGATGGTAAACGTGCTTACAGAGATATTCGGAATTTATGAAGAAAACGTCGTCTTCTAATGCTTAAAAAATATATAACTTTAATCAGAATATCTCACTGGATAAAGAATTCGCTTATCTTTGTGCCGCTTATTTTTTCGAAGCATCTATTCATGCACGATCAATTTATTTTGGCGCTGATGGCGTTCTTTAGTTTCTCATTTTTGGCTTCGTCAATTTATATTATAAATGACATTGCCGATGTTGAAAGAGACAGACAACATCCGTTAAAGAGGAAAAGACCCATTGCAAGCGGTGAAATAGGAAAATCCCAAGCGCTGGTAATATCCTTTATTCTATTAATTTTATCGGTGCTTATTGCTCTTTCCTTCGATTACAGATTTATGTTAGCGTTGGCGGGATATTTTGTATTAAATATTCTTTATTCATTCTTGCTGAAACAAATAGTAATCCTGGATTTGATTTCGATCGCAATCGGATTTTTATTGCGAGTTTTTGCCGGTGCAATCGCAATTGATGTAAGTATTTCCAAATGGTTAATTCTTGCTACTCTATTTATTTCGTTATTCCTTGCAGTAATGAAGAGAAGATCGGAGATTATTAATATTGATCCGGAATTGAATACAAGAAAAGTGCTTGAGGATTACAGTCTGGAGTTCATCAATCATTTTATTTCCATTACAGCTTCCAGCGTAATTATTTGCTATGCACTTTATACTGTATCTGCCAGAACGGTTGCAGAATTTCACACCGAAAGATTAATTTACACAACTTTTTTTGTGATTTTTGGAATCTTTAGGTATATCTATCTTGTATATAAAAAGTCGATGGGCGAAAATGCGGTGGAAGTTTTAGTAAAAGATAAACCATTGATAATCAACATACTTTTGTATGTAGCAACAGTAATTTTGATAATATATTTTTCATGAAATTTAGATATTTAAAAATATTGCCATCAGTCTTGTTATTATTCGCTTGTTCCCAAGCCGATGTGACAAAGAAAGAAGTACCGGAATTAAAAAAGGGAATAGTTGAACAAGAAATAAAGGGCAGCCCTGTATCTACAGATGCATGGGTGAATTTAATGCCGAATTCCGAAAACAGATTTTTCATTTCGGGTGAAATCATCATTAATCCGGCGTTAAATTATGATTTGAGTAGTCTTTCATTGGATCGAGTGGAAATATTTCAAAACGGAACAATGATATTCAATATCGTCCCGCTCGTGCAAGAAAAATCATCGGATAGTAGTTCGAGAGATTTAATTTATTCCACTATAAAAGGAATAACTTTAAATAAAGACTTTGACAGTGATTCGAAAGTGGATGCAGAATTAATCTTTACATCCGGTAGCGATAAATTGAAATTCAGAATAAATGATATTGAGGTAGTTAAGGCTCGCTGATGGAAAACTCATTGGATTTAGTTGGTTTAATATTCCTCGTATTATTAAGTGCGTTCTTTTCATCCACAGAGCTTGCTTTTGTGGTAACGAACAAAATTAAAATTGAAATTTGGGCAAGGAAAAACAATAGTGCGGCAAAACAAGTAAATTATTTTGTCAATAAACCCAATAACTTTTTCTCTACTATATTGATTGGAAATAATATAGTAAACATTGCTTTTGCCTCTTTGTCCACTGTGGTACTAACTTCATTATACCAATTAAATGATTTTTGGATTCTTATTATCACCACTTTTATATTACTTTTATTTGGGGAATTGATACCGAAATATTTGGCAAGAGAATATTCGGACAGATTTATTATGTTCGCAATCTTTCCTATAAGATTACTTCACTTTCTTTTATATCCTTTTGTGTTGATTACAAGCGGATTTTCCGGATGGATCACTAAAACCGGTAATTTGAGGGAAGAGAATTATTTGAATTTAGTCGCTAAGGAAGATATACAAGAACTCCTTTCAGAAAGTTCAAAAGCCGGAAAAGTTACCGAAGAAGAGAGTGAAGTGATTAATAAAATTATCGACTTGGGTGATCAAAAAATCAACGAAGTTATGACCCCTAGAACCGACATTGTCGGAGTTGATGTATCTTCTTCGATAGAGGAGGTTTTGGATATCTTTATTGAGTCGGGTTATTCCAAACTGCCGGTATACAAAGAGAATTTGGATAATATTCAAGGCGTTGTTTTCGCTTACGATATGTTTAAGAAGCCGGAATCTTTACAGGAGATGATAAGGGAGGTTATATTCGTCCCTGAAACAAAGAAAAGTTTAGATATGCTTAATGAATTTCTTGATAAAAGAATTTCACTCGCAATTGTTGTGGATGAATTCGGAGGGACTGCCGGACTTGTTACACTCGAAGATGTGATTGAAGAAATGTTTGGCGAAATACAGGATGAATATGATGAAGAAGAAGTGGTTTGTAAAAAAATCTCTCAGAATGAATTCATCATCAGTGGGAAATATGAAATTGATAAACTTAACGAAGAATTTGATTTGGGAATTCCCGAAGGTGAATATGAAACATTAGCGGGATACATAACAACGGAGATCGGAAGAATTCCACAAAGGGGAGAGCAGTTGGAATTAGGAAATCATAAAATTGTAATTGTTCATTCCGACAAAACGAAAATTAATTTGGTAAAATTATTTATTAACACATTAAATGAGAAAGGAACGTAATGGGTATATTTGGCGCTTTGTTCGGAGGAGATGATTTTGAAAATCTCTCTGCCGAGGAATTTAAAAGCAGATTAAATGAAACAAAAGATGCAGTATTGATTGACGTAAGAACAAAACCAGAACACAACGAAGTAAGAATTCCAAATTCAAAATTGATCGAGATACAATCGAACGATTTTGTAGAAAAGATAAAGAATCTTGACCGGAGTAAATCCTATTTCCTTTATTGCCGGTCGGGATCACGAAGTCACTATGCAGCTAAAGCATTCACAAAACTCGGATTTGAGAAAGTCTATAATTTGAAAGGCGGAATAATTAGCTGGAATGGACCGACGGAGAGGAATTAATGAAGTTCGAATTATTAACTACTGATGCTTCGTCGAAAGCCAGAGCCGGGAAAATATTAACCGATCACGGGGAAATTGAAACCCCTATTTTTATGCCTGTAGGTACGCAAGGCACGGTTAAAGCAGTTCAACAAAGGGAATTGCATTCGGAGATTAATGCTCCTATCATTCTGGGGAATACATATCATCTTTATCTGCGTCCCGGAACGGATATACTGAAAGATGCCGGTGGTTTGCATAAATTCATGAATTGGAATAGAAGTATTTTAACCGATTCGGGAGGATTTCAAGTTTACAGTCTTACTGAGCTCCGGAAGATGAAAGATCATGGTGTGGAATTCCGCTCTCATTTGGATGGTTCCAAACATTTGTTTACTCCGGCTAAAGTGATTGAAATCCAAAGAGCCATTGGTTCGGATATAATGATGCCATTGGATGAATGCACTCCATATCCGTGTGATTTCGAATATGCTAAAAAGTCCCAGGAGCTTACGACAAGATGGGCTGTTCTGAATAAAGAAGCATTCGAAGAGAGTGAGCCGCTCTACGGACACAAACAGGCTTTATTCGGAATCATTCAAGGTAGTGTTTACAAAGAACTTCGTCAAAAGAGTGCGGAAGATTTAATCTCAATAGATTTCGACGGTTATTCAATTGGCGGGTTAGCCGTTGGTGAACCGGCGGAAAAGATGTATGAAATTGTTGACTTTACGACAGATTTAATTCCGGAGAACAAACCCCGTTATTTAATGGGTGTAGGAAGACCGGAAAATATTTTGGAGGCAATTGAAAGAGGAGTTGATATGTTCGACTGCGTTATGCCCACGCGTAACGCACGGAATGCTTATCTTTTCACTTCTCAAGGAACTGTTTCAATTAGAAATGCCGCATACAAAAATGATTTCTCACCTCTCGACCCGGAATGCGATTGTTACACTTGTAAGAATTTTACAAAAGCTTATTTGAGACATCTTTTTACGGCAAAGGAAATTCTGGGATTGGAATTGGCATCCATTCATAATTTAACTTTTTATTTAAAGTTGGTTAGAGATGCAAGAAAACATATTTTTGCAGGTGACTTTTCTGAATGGAAAGCAAAAACTATAAAATCGATTACTAAAAATGTAAATAGAAACAAGGAGGAATAAGTGAATTTATTATTAGCAATGGCCCCTCAAGGTGGTCAGCAAGGTGGTGGCAGCATGATATCTACTTTAATTATGTTTGCTGCAATTTTTGCGATATTTTATTTTATGATTATCAGACCTCAGCAAAAGCGTCAAAAAGAAAAAGAAAAGATGCTGAGCCAGTTGAAAAAAGGCGATAAAATTATGACCAGCGGTGGTATTTACGGTACTATTGCAGGCATGGACGATAAAACCGTATTGGTTGAAGTTGATAAAAATGTCAAAATTAAATTTGATCGTTCGGCTATAACAGTTGTAAATCCAAAAGACAAGCAGAACGATAAAAAATAAGTAAATTAATTTCTGAAATTAAGCGGGGGAATTGAATTCCTCCGCTTTTTTAAATTTAAAGGGAAACTATGAAAACTCTCGGCATTAAAAGCAATTTTCTCGGAATCGAAAAAGAATATTCTTCTTATGATAATTCTGAAATAGTTATTGTTCAAGCGCCGCTCGAAAAAACTGTTAGCTATGGTAAAGGTACGGCTTTGGGACCGAAAGAAATTCTAAAAGCCTCTCATTATGTGGAATTTTACGATGAGGAATTTGACAGGGAATTATGTTTCGAAAAAGGAATTGCGGTTTTGCCGGAATTAAATTTTGAGAATATAACATCTGCGAAAGCATTAAAAAAGATCGAAAATGCAGTTGCCAAAGCATTGAAAGACGGTAAATTTGTTGTTACTCTTGGGGGAGAGCATTCAATTTCTTCCGCTCCGGTAAAAGCTTATTCGGAAGTTTTCCCGGATTTAACCATCCTTCAATTTGATGCTCACAGCGATTTAAGGGATGAATATGAAGGCAGCAAATATTCCCACGCCTCAGTTATGGCGAGAATTGCAGAATTTAACAAAAACATAGTACAAGTAGGAATTAGAGCTCAATGCAAAGAAGAAGCAGCATTCATCAAAAAGAATAAAATCAAAACATTTTATATGAGGGATATTGCAAGTGGTAAACATGGAATCAATTGGATGAAAAAGATAGTTGATTCCTTAGGCAAAAACGTATATATCACATTCGACGTTGACGGTTTTGATCCATCTTTGCTTCCGGCCACCGGTACACCCGAACCGGGTGGATTATTCTGGGATGAAACCATGAATTTATTGAAAAAGATTTCTGCTAAAAAGAATATTGTAGGATTCGACGTTGTGGAATTGGCGCCTTCAAAGAATCACACTGCAAGCAATTTTATAACCGCTAAATTGGTTTATAAATTGATGAATTATGCTTTTTCGAACAAATGAACTATGATTTTAAAATAGCAGAAAATTAAAATTGATATAATATTCCATAAAAATAAGTATCTTTCGAAGTTCGATTATTTCACAAAGAATATAGGAATTATGGCAAAAAAGAGAATTTTAAGCGGCATGCGCCCAACCGGGAAATTACACATCGGTCATTACGTTGGGGCATTGGAAAATTGGATAGCACTTCAGGAAGAATATGAAAATTTTCATCTGATTGCGGATTATCATGTTTTAACTACTAATCTTAATACAGAAGACATTTACGAAAATACCATTCAAATGGTTATTGATTGGCTTGCAAGCGGGCTGGATGGGAAAAAGAGCCCTATTTTCAGACAATCCCAGATAAAACAGCATACGGAACTGTTTTTAATCTTTACTATGCTAATCACAAAAGCAAGATTGGAAAGAAATCCGACAGTCAAAGATCAAGTTAGAGATTTGAATATCGAAAACATTATTTACGGTCATTTGGGTTATCCGGTATTGCAAGCGGCGGATATTCTTCTTTACAAAGGCGAGCTTGTTCCCGTAGGGGAAGATCAAGTGCCTCATGTTGAAATTACACGTGAAATTGCCAGAAGGTTTAATAATCAGTGGGGAAAAGTATTTCCCGAATGTGAACCGAAATTAACTAAATTTGCCAGACTTCCCGGGTTGGATGGTGATGCCAAGATGAGTAAATCTCTGAACAATACAATCTTACTTTCCGACGACGAAGAAACAGTAAAACAAAAGTTGAGAAAAGCGAAGACAGACCCTCAGAAAATTAGAAGGAATGATCCCGGACATCCGGAAGTCTGTTTGGTTTTTACTTATCACAAAAGATTTAATAGCGAGGAGACTGCCGAAATAGAAGCAGGATGCAGAAGCGGCGAATTGGGTTGTGTTGATTGCAAAATGAAATGTTCTGCAAAAATCAGTGAATTTTTATCTCCTATTATTGATAAAAGAAAATATTATGAAGCGAATCTTGACGAAGTGAAAGATATACTTGCATACGGAGAGAAGAGAGCTTTGGAAGAAGCCGAAAAAACAATGAATGAAGTTCACGAGGTAATGAAACTTGGCTGATCTTTATAAAATAAAGCTCCAAAGTTTCGAAGGTCCGTTGGACTTGCTTCTTTTTTTCATTCGTCGTGATGAACTGGATATTTACGACATTCCAATCTCAAGAATTACAAAAGAGTTCATGGAATACCTCCATTTAATGGAGCAATTGGACTTGGAAATTGCAGGCGAATTTCTTTTAATGGCTGCAACACTTATGCAAATTAAGGTGAAAATGCTTCTCCCCAAGGAAGTAGATTCTAAGGGTGAGGAGATTGATCCGAGAGCGGAGTTGGTTGAGGCTCTCCTTCAATACAAAAGATATAAAGAAGTTTCCGAGGAATTATCCTTCTTAGAAGCAAATCAGAGAAAAGTTCATTTCCGTGGCAATTTCGAAGCTGATGAGAAAGAGAATCCTTCCGAGCTGAAAACCCTTCTGAAAAATGTATCAATTTATGATTTGATGAAGGCATTCAAAAATGTTTTGATAGACAAAAAAGAAGAGCCTGTACACGAAATTCAGAAGTTCAACGTTACTATTGATGAACAAATCGATTATATTTTGGGAAGATTGGAAGAGGAAGAAGAGATCGGTTTTATAGATTTGGTTAAAGATATGAAAGAAAAACTGCGTGTGATCGTTACTTTTATTGCCCTTCTTGAACTTGTGAAAATGGGAGCAATCGGTCTTAACGAAAACCACGTCTTCAATCAATTTTCAATTTATAGGTTCAAAGAGAATGGATAATATCTATACGAGTGTAATAGAAGCATTAATTTTTGCGTCGGATGAGCCGATTTCTGCTGTTGAAATTGTTAAGGCAATTAAGGAAATAGACGGTGAAGATACAGAAATAAAGCCAAACGACGTACATAAAACCGTTGAGGAATTAAATAAAATTTATGATGAATCGGGTAGATCCTTTTCCATTCTCAATATTGCGGAAGGATATATCTTTGGAACCAAAACAGATCACGCAAAATATGTGGGATACTTATCCAACGAAAAGAGTAAAAGAAGACTTTCTAATGCGGCATTGGAAACACTTGCCATTATAGCATATAAACAACCTATCACCAAACCGGAAATAGAGACGATTAGGGGTGTTAACTCCGATTATATGATAAATACTTTACTCGAGAAAAATTTGATTACAATTAAGGGAAGAGCCGATACTGTCGGGCGTCCGCTTCTTTATGGTACGACGGATAATTTCCTTATGTATTTCGGACTCAGCAGCTTGAAAGATTTACCGAAACCGAGGGAAATTGAGGAAATAATGAAAGACGAAGATTTTCAGGAACAGAAACGAAAAATAATGATGAGCCAATTCGAAGAAGAAGCTGAGAAGGAAGCCGCAGGAGCAGAGAACGATGAAGATACGATTGAATAAATATTTATCTCAATGTGGCTTGGCCAGCAGACGTAAAAGCGAGGAACTGATTGAGCAGGGTAGAGTGGAAGTAAATGGAAAGGTTGTCATCGAATTGGGTGCAACAGTCGATCCTGAGAAAGACGAAATTTTAGTTGACGGGGAAAAAATTAAACCCGAAAAGAAAGTTTACTTTATTTTGAACAAACCGAAGAATGTGGTTACTACCACAGTAGACGAAAAACATAGAAGAACCGTTGTTGATTTAATAAATACAGACAAAAAGATTTTTCCAGTTGGCAGGTTGGATTACGACACTACCGGCATTTTATTGCTTACAAATGACGGGGAATTTGCTAACAGATTACTTCACCCCAAAAATAATTTCAAACGAACCTACATCGCAACTCTGGATAAATCCTTGGAGGTTGAGGATAAATTAAAATTATTGAAAGGAATATTTATTCAAGGCGGTAGGGGAAAATTTGATGAAATAAAATATCCTAAAAAAAATAATTTCAAAATTGTTGAAGTTACTGTAAGTGAAGGTAGAAATCATTTCGTAAAGAATATGTTTTTGAAATTAGGATATCAAGTAAAAAAACTACACAGAAAGTACTATGCCGGTTTAACTGCCGACAATATGAAACAAGGGGAATACCGTAAACTTTCCGACTCCGAATTAAAATCCTTGCTTTCCTAAAGAAAATTGAGTTTTCTCCGATAATATCTGTACTGTTAAATCATTTTGTCGGAGTGAAAATGAAACTTTCCATTCGAAATAAACTGATCTTAGGGTTTGGTACATTAATTTTTTCTTTCCTTGCATTCGGATTTTTTGTTTATAGTCTCTTAAATGAGTATAATGAGGATATTACAAAGTTTTCGCATACAAAGGATGATGTTTTTGAAGCTTATTCAATTCAAAATGATATTACCAATGTTTGGCAATATTTTACAGATGCATCTCTGACTTTAGACCATAAAGTAATAGTGAATGAAATTGACCCGCTTTTTAATTCCTTGAAATCAAAATTGAAGGCATTGACACAAAAGACTTCATCTGATGAATTAAAGAAAATATTGGATGAATCCGATGAGTTTTATTCCACAGGAAAGAAAATGTTTAGCGCATACAGTCGGAGCAAAACCGAAGGTGATCTTGTTATGGCGGAATTCGACCGGGTATCGGAAAATTATATTTCTAACATAAATGAATATGTTAATTCACAAAAATTAAGACTCCATGAAAGTTATTCCGAATTGATTAAAATGGGCAATTCCGGTCAAAGTAATGTAGAAATATTTTTGTTTATTGCTTTCATTTTTTCTGTAGTTCTTTCTTACTTTATTTCAAGAAATTTAACAGTTCCGGTCAAAGCACTGGAAAACGCAATGAATAAAGTTAGTGAAGGTGATTTAAATACATCATGTGAAGTTAAGAATAAAGATGAACTGGGGCATTTAGCCAATATGTTCAATGATATGGTTGAAAATATTCATTCTATGATGGATCAAATAGAAGAACAATCTAATTTAGCTTTGCAAGCAAAAGAGGAAGCGGAAGAAGCAAAATCAGTAATTCAGAGTGAGCGGGAATATCTGGAAAGAAGCACAAACCGATTGATTGAAGAGATGAATAAATTGGCTCAAGGAGACCTTACCGCACACGTAGAGTCAGAAAGGGAAGGCGATACTATAGACAGGTTGTATACCGGTTTTAATGATACTGTGCTTGGAATAAAAGAAACGATACTCAAAATAACTGAAGCAATAGAAGCGTTGGCAAGCGCCTCTACTCAAATATCATCAAGTGCGGAAGAATTAGCATCGGGAACGCAAGAACAAAGTATGCAAACAAATGAAATTTCCGCCGGTGTTGAAGAGATGGCTTCTACCGTAATAGAGAATAGCAGAAATATACAAAATTCTACCGATACCGCAAGAAAAGCCGGAGAAATTGCCCGCAACGGTGGCGAGGTTGTTAAAAATACTGTTAGAATGATTGAGGAGATTAATGAAACTGTTAATTCGGCAGTGGCAAAAGTTTCCGGATTAAGTTCAAGCACAAAAGAAATTGGTGAAATCATTCAAGTAATTGAAGAAATTGCAGATCAAACAAATCTTTTGGCTTTGAATGCAGCAATAGAGGCTGCCAGAGCAGGGGAAGAAGGTAGAGGATTTGCCGTTGTTGCGGATGAAGTAAGGAAACTGGCTGAAAGAACGACGAAAGCAACAAAAGAAATAGCTGATAAGATTAATCATATTCAACAAATTTCAGGAGACGTTGTAATTGCAATCGAGGAAGGTGCCGCAAAATCCGATGAAGGAAAGAACTCAGCCTTACAGGCCGGTGCGGCACTCGAAGAGATTATTGTTACAAACGAAAATGTAATCAATGATATTACGGCAATTGCAGCTGCAAGTGAACAGCAATCTGCTACTGCAGAACAAATTGCTAAAAATATTACACAAATTAATTCGGTTGTACATGAATCTGCCAGCGGTGTGGAACAAATTGCCAAAGCTTCGATGGATTTGGATAGATTGGCAGTAAATTTACAAGAAATGGTAAGGAATTTTAAACTGGACCAATATACCGGTGGAAATAGTTTCAATGCTCCGGTTACTCAGACTGTTTTCAACTGAAAAAAATTCAAACAGCCAATTAATTAAATTAGCCTCCTGTAATGGGAGGCTTTTCTATTTTATTACATTCAATTTAACCTAATTCATTATATTTGTGGTTCTAAATTCTAATTATTATTAATTTTTAATGTGTAGATAATTGACGGAGGAAACTTGGATAATTTAGATTATCAACAGGAACTGAATACATTGATGCAACGCCGGATTGAAGAATTGGAAGAATTGAGGAAGATGAATATCGAACCGTATGCTTACAGCTATGATGTGGATTCTTATTCCTCCGATATTAAAGAGAATTATGATCAATTTGAAGGCAAAGATGTAAAAATAGCCGGGAGGCTGATGGCAATCCGGAAAATGGGAAAAGCATCTTTTGCTCATATTCAGGATGCAAAAAGCAGAATACAAATTTATTTACGCAGAGACGAACTGGGTGACCAGTACAAAGCATTCAAACTGATGGATATTGGAGATATAGTTGGAGTTGAAGGCTTTGTTTTTAAAACTAAAACCGGTGAAATATCCGTTCATGTTAAGGACCTTCAACTTTTAGCTAAATCCGTAAGACCGATTCCAATAGCAAAAGAAACCGTTGACGAAAACGGAAACAAAGTTGTACACGATCAATTTGCCGATAAAGAATTAAGATACCGTCAAAGGTATGTTGATTTAATCGTGAATACTGACGTTAAAGATGTTTTTGTCAAACGTTCCAAAATTGTAAGTTCGTTGAGGAAATATCTTGATTCGAAAGGAATGTTGGAAGTGGAAACACCCATTCTCCAACCTTTGTACGGTGGTGCTGCTGCAAGACCATTCGTTACTCACCACAATTCGTTGGATATGAAACTCTATTTAAGAATTGCCGATGAGCTTTATCTGAAAAGATTAATAGTGGGAGGCTTTGACGGAGTTTATGAGATATCCAAAGATTTCCGTAATGAAGGTATGGACAGAACACATAATCCTGAATTCACTATGATGGAATTATACGTTGCTTATAAGGATTATGTTTGGATGATGGAATTCGTTGAAAACATGATTTACAACATTGCTCAAGAAGTATTCGGAACTTCGGAATTCGAAATTGAAGGAAAGAAAGTTGATTTTAAACCTCCTTGGAAGAGAATTTCGATGGTAGACGAATTGAAGGAAAAAACTGGAATTGATGTGTTGACCGCAACCGAAGAGGAGTTGAAAGCCGAACTGAAGAAAAGAAATGTTGATTTAAAAGGTGGCGAAAGTAAAGGTAAATTGATTGATGAACTTTTCTCAGAAACCGTAGAACCGACATTGATAGATCCCACATTTGTAATGGACTATCCTTTGGAAATATCACCATTAGCTAAAAAGCATAGGTCCAAAGAAGGTTTGGTTGAGAGATTCGAAGGATTTGTATTAGGTAGGGAAATTTGTAATGCATTTTCCGAATTGAACGATCCGTTCGATCAAAAGGAAAGATTTATCGAGCAGAAAAAAGCCGCCGATGCGGGGGATGAGGAAGCAGTAAACCAAATTGATGAAGACTATGTTCAGGCATTGGAATACGGAATGCCTCCGACTGCCGGATTGGGTATTGGGATTGACAGATTGGTGATGCTGTTAACTTCTCAACCATCAATAAGAGACGTTATACTTTTCCCACAAATGAGACCGCAGAATAAGTAAAGTGAAAAAAGTTATTTATGTTCTCATACTAACTTTTCTCAGCATAAATATGGTATCGGCTCAAATAAACAGAGCCGATACTCTTTCTAAATATCCTTTAAAATTAACAAATATTAAATATGAATCTCCAGATCCACTTCGAACGGAAATAAATTATCCGGCTCTTGGTTTGGTCGGATTGACTCTGGGAACTGCAATTTACGCTATCAATGACTACTATCAACATACTTGGTGGAGAGCTGAAAGACGGAATTTCAGAATTGTAAACGATTGGAAATACGCTCTTTGGATTGATAAATTCGGTCATTTTTTCGGCACTTACCTGCAAGCTCACGGTATTTCTTCTGCGCTCGAAGCTGCAAATGTAGATTTGGAAACTTCAATTCTTGCCGGCGCCGCGATGGCTCTTGGAATGCAGCTCTATGTAGAAATTCAAGATGGTTATGGTCCGAAGTGGGGTTTTAGTCCAGGTGATGCCGTTGGTGACTTGTTAGGAGCAGCCTATTCGGTTGCGGTTTATTATTATCCGTTTCTAAAGAATATCCAACCGAGAGTAAGTTATTTCCCTTCCAAAGAAATGCTGGACGGTACTAAACCTGATATGAACATTTCGGATGATTACGAAGGGCAAAAATTGTGGCTTTCTTTCCGTATGAAAAATTTGTTGCCGGAAAATATTAGCAAATATTGGCCTTCCTGGTTGATGCTTTCCGCAGGGTATGGTGTGAGTGATTTGAACGGATCCGGCGGAGGAATTAAAAAGTTCTACATTGGTTTTGATTTCGATGCCGAGGAAATTCCCCTGCATGGAAAATTCTGGCAATTTGTGAAGAACACCCTTAATTATGTTCATTTCCCAATGCCCGGAATACGGATTTCTCCCGACACGGCATTTTTAGTTTTTGCATATTAAAAGATGAAATACAGTATTATCATACCGACACTCAACGAAGAAAAACTTCTTCCGAATTTACTTGATCAATTACATCAGGTGAAAAGTAAATTAGAAGATGATTTGGAGATTATAATCTCTGACGGGGGAAGTACCGATAATACTTTGAATATCGCAAAGAAATATACAGATAAAATTGTATATAAAAAGTCCGCAGATGAAAATATTGCAATAGGCAGAAACAAGGGAGCGGAATTAGCAACCGGGGATATTTTAATTTTTTTCGATGCCGATGTTCAAATCGGTAATCCCGAAAAATTTTTTGAAACTATAGAATCCACATTCAAAAAAAACTATTTGGCAATGACTTGTTCTGTGGATATTTTGCCCGGACAAAAAAGCTTTTCGGATAAATTGTTCATGTGCTTTTATAATTCCTATTTTCATTTTTTAAATCTTATTGGGATTGGAATGGGGCGGGGAGAATGCCAGATAATCAGAAAAGAGGTTTTTGATAAATTGAATGGTTACAATCCGAATCTTGCTGCCGGAGAAGATTTGGAACTATTTTCCCGGATAAGGAAAATGGGAAAAATTCATTTTAGTAGAAAAACAAAAGTTTATGAAAGTCCGAGAAGATACAGAAAATATGGGCATTTTTACATATTTTTAATGTGGACGTTAAACGGAATTTCGGTGTTGTTAACAAAAAGATCACTATCAAAAGAATGGAAACAAATAAGATGATAAAGAAAATTATATTTGGGGTAATCCTTTTATCATCTTTGTCCGTTGCTCAAGTAGGGTATGTAAGAATTCATCATCCGGTTTATGATTTCCTCGAGAGGATGCAAACAAGCTCAATAATTTCGGACTATAATTCCTTCGAACTTCCCAAAACCAGAAAAGAAATCGGACGTTGGCTGAAAACAATAGAAGAAAATTCCAATCAATTGAATGTTGTTGATAAAAAAATATTAACGGATTTCTTAAACGAGTTTTATTTGGAAACTGATACGGAATTGTCCTCCGCATCATTTATCACAGAGGGAAAAATAGATTATCTATTTGGCGAAAGAGAAAAATATATTTATTCGTATGCAAATCCACATAACGGTACGAGTTTTTTCGCAAACCTCCTCGGAGATATTACACTTATTCAAAGAATAGATAAAAACTCATCAGAAAATAACCGCTTGGATGCCAAAACTACAATTGTCAATTTTGGCGGTGATTTCAGAGGGACTTTTTTTGATAAAGTAGGATTCGAAATATTTGCAACAAACGGTACATTTTTTGGCAATCGTCAACTTGCTAATCTTCAAGGCGAGAACAAATTCAACTATAAATTCAATCATCCTTCCCAGAATAATAAAGGAACGGATTTCTTTGACAACACTTTCGGTTATTTAGCGTACGAAAATGATTGGTTTCAAGCTAAAATCGGACGGGATAAGAACATTATTGGTTTTGGTATTGAACCCGACATATTGAGTGACAATTCAACTTACTATGATTATATTTCTTTCCGGTTAAAGTACAAAGGTTTTGAATATAAATTCATGCATTCCCGTCTTTTGGGAGAAATGAGCCCCATAAATGATCCTCTTTCGGGGAGTATGAAAGAAGTGGGAATTAAAAATTTTGTATATCACCGTTTTGGTTTTAAGTTTAAGAAGACATTTATAGGCGTAGGGGAGACGGTGATTTACAATGACCGCTCAGTCGATTTGTCATATTTGAATCCTTTCAATTTTTATAAAAGCGCCGAGCATGCTAATCAAGATAGGGATAATGCCATGCTCTTTTTTGATTTACAAAATTTCTCGGTTCCGCATTTCAAATTTTTCACATCACTAATTATTGATGATATGGATTTTAATAAATTCGGCACCTCATGGTTGGGCAATATTACAATTCTTAACTCCGGTTTCTATTCAACAATATTGAATCAATATTTGCCTTTGGAGTTTGAATTTCAAGTATTAAGAGTTGATCCTTATGCCTATAGCCATCGGATTAAGAAAAACAATTATACAAATTTTGGCTCTCCACTCGGTGCAATATCACAGCCTAATTCTGTAAATTATTACATAAAATTGATTTACACACCCCACCACAGATTTTGGATGGATGCAATACTTAAATATTCTGTTCACGGAGAAAACGGATTAGCTGATGATGGTGGCATTGCCAATAACGGAGGCGATATAAATCTTGGTTTTCGTTCACAAGATATGCCGGATGCCAAGTTTCTTAGTGGGAATAAAGACATTACCCGTCTTATTAGTATAAAATTATCCTATGAACCGGTCAATCAATATTTTGTTTACCTCCAATTCAATTATATAAATCAAACAAACACCGGGGGAAGGGCTAATTATGCGGAGATGAAAGCCGGAACGGCGATTAGTTTCTAATTTGTGATTTAAATCATATTTATTAGCCAATTATTTACTTATTTTTCCAAACGATTCTATTACTATTGAAAAGCAAAGGATAGGAGCTGAATGAACAATTTCCTTGAAATATCACCGGAGAACAAACTTTATCCTTACCAAGACCTTTACCCTAGAATTGATGATTCCGTATTCATTGCCCCGGGAGTTAAAATTATTGGGGATGTTCAAATCGGGAAAAATTCTTCTGTCTGGTACAACTCGGTTGTCAGGGGAGATGTTCATTACGTGAAAATTGGTGAATATACCAATGTCCAAGATTGTTCCATGCTTCATGTTACGAACGGAAGATTCCCTTTGGAGATTGGTAACAGAGTAACAATAGGACACTCTGTAAAACTCCACGGCTGTGTATTGGAAGATCATACTTTCATTGGAATTGGAGCTATCATACTTGACGGAGCAGTAGTAGAGAATCATTCCTTTGTTGCAGCTGGTGCAGTTGTACGTCCAGGATTCGTGGTTCCTTCCGGTAAATTGGTTGCGGGAGTCCCAGCTAAAGTTATACGAGATTTAACCGATAATGAAATACAGGAAATTGAGGATTCAGCAGAACGGTACTTCAAATATGTTCAAAATACAATTGAATCAGTGAGAGAGAAAATTTAATGCATATTAATTTTTGGGGAACGAGAGGTTCAATCCCGGTACCGGGTAAAAATACCGTCAAATACGGCGGTAACACCCCATGCATACAATTATGTTTAGATTCAAATTACACAATTATTTTTGATGCTGGGTCAGGTATTAGAGAATTAGGGGAGAATATTCTTGAGAATAAAAAGTTAAATGACCTGAAAATTTTTATAACTCATACTCACTGGGATCACATTCAAGGATTGCCATTCTTCCGTCCGTTATACGAACCCGGATACGACGTAACAATTCATTCGAATGTCAACAATGGAATGAGAATCGAAAATATCATCGATTCGCAGATGAATCCCAATTTTTTCCCGGTAAGTAAGGATGTATTCAGATCTAAAGTTCATTTTTCCAAAATTTCTGCCTTATCCCATTACAAAGTAAATGACGTACTGATTGAAACTTTCCTTTCACATCATTCCAAAGGGACTCTGGCTTACAAAGTAATTTATGAAGATAAAACTTTGGTCTATTTAACCGATAACGAACTGATTTACGATATTGAGGAAAAACCGACTCCGGAAGAAATAATGAAATGGAATGAAGACCTGCTTCAGTTTGTTGCCGGTTCCGATTATCTAATACATGACGCTACTTATAAATTAAAAGATTTTAAACCCAAAGTTGGGTGGGGACATTCGAACTCGGTTTCCGCAGCAATTTTTGGTCATCTTGCCAACGTCAAAAAGCTGATTTTATTCCACTATGATCCTTTATATACCGACAAAGACGTTGATTCCTTAATAAAGGATGCGAAAAAAACGCTTAAGGAACTAAACAGTTCAACGGAATGTTTGCCTTCCTACGACGGGATGTCATTAAATTTTTAATTTTCAAAGAGGAATAATTGAAGAATTTAAGAGTTTATCTCCATTCTAAGGCAAAACTCGACAAAAGGGAAGTTCATAAAATTGTAAAGAATATAACTTCGTATTTAGACTTAAAAATAATTTCCCTTGAAATTAATTTTATGAACTCAGAACAAATTCACAAAATGAATGTAGAACATTTGGGACACGATTATTCGACTGATATTATTACCTTTAATTATTCTGAAGAATTGAGTAAATTAGACGGTGAAATATTTATTTCTCTTGAAGATGCTAAGTTTAACTCTAAAAAATTTGACGTTTTGTTCGAAAATGAAGTTGTAAGGTTAATTATTCACGGAATACTTCATATGATTGGATACGACGATCAGAAACCTGCGGACAAGAGAAAAATGAAGAAAAAAGAAAATGAATTAGTTGCTAAAATCTGGAATAGATCATTTAAGGGCTTCGTAAAATTATGACATCAAAAGTAGTGGAAGTTGTAGCCAAAATACTTGAGGGAATGAATAAAAATATTTCCCTCGAGGAAGTTAATAAGGAACTGCGCAAAAAAAAGGAGTACGACCAGCAGATGGTCAGTGCTGCGTTCAGTTTGGTTTACGACAAAGTGCTACTCAAAAGGAATTCCAGTTTGAAAGATTCCCAAGTGGAAAATGTCAGATTTTTAAGCGATGAAGAAAAAGAAATCTTAGGTATAGAAAATTACAATTATTTGCTCCATCTTGCCAACGTTGGGCTTTTGAACAAAGTGGATATTGAAATGCTTCTAGAGCAAATCACAATGTTCCCATCGGATACAGTAACCAAAGACGATATTAATTGGATAATTCTACTTTCATTAGTAGACTTTGATAATGAAATCCTTCCCGGAAGTAGAGTTTTGCTCTATTCCACCGATACTATTAACTAATTAGAAAGTTTTAAATGAATAATAGCCTTACAGGCGAAAAATATTTAAACGATTATTTAAATGAGCTTTCCGGTGTAAAAAGAGCTTCTGCAAATACTTTGGCTTCTTACAAAAGAGACCTGTCGAATTTCCTTCTTTATTTGCAAGAAAAAGGATTGCCACTCGAAAAATCATCTGAAAAAGTAATTAAAAATTATATTTTTAACTTAGCCGGCTCGGGTATAGATAAGAAATCGATTGCCCGTAAATTAAGTTCATTAAGGGGATTTTTCAGATATCTTCACAGACAAGAAATTATTTCATCAAATCCCTTGAAGAACATCCGAAATCCGAAACAAGAAAAAAAGCTTCCTGAAACGATTTCCCTTGCTTCTTTCGAAAAAATTTTTAATTTATTGGATGAATCTGACGACAAATATACTGCACAACTTCACAAGTTGATTTTTGATCTTTTATATGGTTGTGCACTCCGCGTAAGCGAATTGTGTTCGTTGGAAATAACTAATTTTGATCTACAGAGGAAACTTTTGAAAGTAAAAGGAAAAGGATCTAAAACCAGATATATTCCCATCGGTGAAAAAACTCTTGCTACTTTCAATGAATACCTGGCAGTAATGAGTTCGAACTCGAAGCAATTTTTATGCAATAAAAATGGAACCAAAATATATCCGAGATATGTCCAAAGGGTAGTGAAAACATTATTGAAGAACTCTAGCGAAATTAAAAGTCAATATCCGCACACACTGCGTCACAGTGCGGCAACACATATGCTCGATAATGGTGCGGATCTATTGGCAGTAAAAGAAATTTTAGGGCACGAAGACCTTTCGACTACCGAAATATACACACACGTCAGTATCGAAAGGTTAAAAAAAACATATAAATCATCACATCCAAAATCATAAAGGAGTCGTTATGAACGTACAAATAACATCTCGGAAGTTCAAGGCAAAAGATTCCCTCAAGGAATACATCCACAAAGAGTTAAAATCTTTGGAAAAATATTTTGATGATATCCGCGAGGCGAATGTCGTTCTTTACTATACTCATCAGAAGGATAGTATAAAGACAGCTGAGATTCTTTTACAAGTACCGGGAAAATCCTTAGTTGCGGAAGTAAGCAGCGACGACTTCACCAAATCAGTTCACGGTTGTGTTCAGAAACTGGAACGTCAACTTAAAGACTTAAAAGCCAAATTAAAGAAAAAAGTGAAAGCATGAAAATCACTGATAAAAATATATCCAGAAAGGAAAATATTACAGTCGATTTTTTCTTTAATCTTGCCAAAAATAGATGCGGATTGGAACTGATCAACGATCAGGTCGGTTTTGGCCGTTTAATTACAGAACAGAATTTACATAGACCCGGCTTGGCTTTAGCCGGGTTTATGGATTTATTCACGTTCAACAGAATACAGATATTCGGCAATACCGAAATGCGTTATCTTACAAAATTGGATGATGATAAACGGAAAGAAATACTTGAAAAATTTTTAGACCATAACTTACCATGTGTTATTATTACAAACGGAAATAAACCTACCGAAGATTTTATACAAATTGCAAATGATAAACATGTTGCGATCTTGGGTACGCCTTTAGAAACAACCAAGCTTACATATTTTGTAAGCGACATGCTCGAAGACCAGTTTGCTCCCCGCATTTCCATTCATGGTTCATTTGTGGATGTTTATGGTGTCGGAATGCTTTTCGTTGGTAAATCGGGTATCGGAAAAAGTGAAGTTGCATTAGACCTTGTTGAAAGGGGACATAGACTGGTTGCAGATGATGTCGTTATTTTTACTAAAAAAGGTGAAGGCATTTTGATTGGAGCCGGAACCGAATTGACAGGCCATTTCATGGAATTGAGAGGCGTAGGAATAATTGACGTGAAAAATACTTTCGGGATCCGTTCTATTCGTTTCCAAAAGAGATTGGAAGTGGTTATTGACTTGGAATTGTGGGATGAAAAAGCTCACTATACACGTACGGGTCTGGATGATAAAACCGTTGATATACAGGGCGTTAACATTCCTTACGTAAAACTGCCCATTATTCCGGGTAAGAATATAACAGTTATAGCGGAAGTAATTGCACTCAATTATTTATTGAAACATTATGGTTACGATGCCGCAAAAGTTTTCCAAGAAAGATTATCACAAAAATTAAAGAGCAAGTTGGAAGAAAATAGGAGAAGTGTAGATTATTTTGAACACGATTTTGAGTAAGTCCCGGCTATTGACACATATTTACTCTTTTAGTACATTCGCAAGTTGATTATGAAAAAATTTTACTACTTTTCTAAAAATAAGTTAAAGTTCGTAGAGATACGGCATTTTTACAGGAAATTCGTTTTTCTTGTATTTTTCTTTTCTACTCTCATTTCATTTCTGATTTTCGGGACATTTTTCCTTATTAATGAAATCATTAATCCGGATTCTCAATTGACCAAATTGCAGGCTGAAAACAGAGCTCTCAAGAATAAATTAGCCTCTGCTTTAGATAAATTTGAGTCTTTGGAAGAGGAATTGGACAATTTGAATAAAGAAAACAATTATTTAAGATTGGCTGTTAATCTTGATCCTTTGGATAGTGTGGATTTGAATATTGGTACCGGCGGTAAGATATTTGATGAATTACCTCTTTCGAATTCCGAAGATGTTCAGAAAGTTGTAGACGAATTGAATGAAGAGATATCGAGAGTAGATGCAAAGTTAAGTTTTCAAAAAAATAATTACGGTGAAATAAAGAATACTTTTGAAACGAATAAACTTCTTTATGACGCAATTCCGGCAATAAAGCCGGCAGACGGACCATACGGGGATAGGTTTGGAATGAGAAAACACCCGATTTTAAAAATCCGTCGATTACATGCGGGAATAGATATTTTGGTTAACACCGGAACCCCTGTTTATGCAACGGGTGGAGGCAAAGTAACTTTTGCCGGTAGAAGAGGGGGATATGGCAGAGTTGTGGAAATTGACCATGGATTTGGGTATAAAACAATTTATGCTCATTTAAAAAAGACGCTCGTTAGACGTGGTCAAAAAGTAAAAAGGGGAGATAAGATCGCTTTGAGCGGTAATTCCGGAAAGCTTTCGACCGGTCCTCATCTTCATTATGAAGTTCGCCATAATGGTGTTGCATTAAATCCCAGAAATTTTATATTCGACGACGTAAATATTTTTGATATTGTAAAAAATTGATTATTACGGAGAATAATTTATGATTTGGACGGTTGAATTAGCTTCATTTTTGGATGATGCTCCTTGGCCTTGCACAAGGGACGAATTAATTGATTATGCAGATAGAATTGGGGCACCATACGAAGTTATTGAAAACCTTAAAGAGTTAGAAGATAACGAAGAAATCTATGAATCCATTGAGGATATTTGGCCGGATTATCCAACCGACGAAGATTTCTTCTATAATGACGATGAATATGATTATACTTGATGAATGAAATTTTATTCAACGGTCTTGTTGGGCAAGACCGTTCATTGAATATATTAGAGAAATTTTATAATTCCAACCGAATACCTCACGCCTTACTCTTTTCGGGTCCCGAAGGTGTAGGCAAGCATTTAGCAGCAAAAAATTTTATTAAGTTACTTAATTCGAACCTTCAGGACGAGACCAAGAAGAAAATATTTTCCCAAATTGATCAATTCGAAGAGCCGGCCATAAAGTTTATCTGTGCTTTGCCAAGGGGGAAAGGGGAGACCAATTCAGATTCCCCGGTAGGCAAATTAACAAAATCGCAAATTGAAGAGATTTCAAAGCAAATCAAGAAAAAAGCATTAGATCCGTATTACCGGATCTCAATTCCCGATGCAAATAATATTAAGATTAACAGCATAAGAGATATAAATAAATTCATCTCTCTATACGGTAATAGTGACGACTACAAGGCGGTGATAATTAGCCAAGCTCACAATATGAATACCGAAGCACAGAATGCATTGTTGAAAAACCTTGAAGAACCTCCCTCCAAAATCATTTTTTTTCTAATTACTGATCAACCGGAAAAACTTTTAGAAACTATCCACTCAAGGAGTTGGACAGTTAATTTCAATCCTTTGAAAGATGAATTGGTTGAAAAAATATTGGAAAAGCATTATGGGGTAGAGCCGAGAGAAGCAAGATATTTAGCATTGCTTGCTAATGGTTCGGTCTCGAATGCACTCAGACTAAAAGATATGGATATTGAATCAAATATAGACAGAGTTATAATAATTCTCCGCTATTCTTTGGGTAGGAGGTATGCAACGGCATTGAATGAATTCAGACTGGCAATCGAAGATAATAATGCCGAAAACTTTGTTTTTTTAATGAATTTGATAATTAATTGGTTTTCCGATACTGTACGTCACAGAAGCATTGGGAAAGTAGTTTATTTTGAGAAACACAAGGAAACTATAGAAAAATATAATCTACGCTTCGCAAATCCGAAAAATGACAAAATAATTGATTCGCTTAACAAATTAACAAATTTAAAGGATAATAATATCTCCTTGAATGTCTTGATAATGAATATTATTTTTGAATTAGCAAAGTTATCAATTTAGGACAATCATGTATCATATAGATTTAACCAACCTGAAAAATTTTCTTGCAGATGAAGAATCTCAGAAAAGACTTGAATTAAAATGTGATAATACCTACCAAGAAATAATCATCGGAAACTTAAATAATCAAAAACCAATTAGCGGCTGTATGAGCTGCAGTTCTATTGAGGCATGTGGTTCTATGCCTGTTGACGAAAGGGAAATTGTAGAAGTTTCCTGCGATGGATTATTGGGTACGGATTATTGCGAAATTTCTCCCGGGCTAGATGACAATATTGAAAGGGATGATCTTGTTATCGTTACCGTTGACGGATTCCAAGAGATTGCCCAGATTGTTTCTAAGGGTGAATTGGTAAAGATTAAAAGAAAAGGTCAGCAATTATTTGGTGAGGAACTTCCCAAAATTATCCGGAAAGCAAATCAAGATGATTTGATTAAATATGAAAAAAATATTTCTGAAGAAGTTAAGGCGGTTCCGATATTTAAAGAAAAGGTCGATAAATATTCCCTTGAAATGAAATTGGTTGATATTCATTTCCAATTTGATAGAAAGAGATTATTTTTCTTCTATACAGCAAATGGTAGAGTCGATTTCCGTCAACTTGCTAAAGAACTTGCTTCAATATTCAAAACCAGAATTGAACTTCGCCAAATTGGCGTAAGAGACGAAGCGAAAAAGGTAGGCGGAATCGGTATGTGCGGCAGGGAATTTTGCTGCTCAAGTTTCTTGGGTAGTTTTAAGCATATTTCAACACATCTGGCCTCTGAACAGAACTCTAGTTCAAATTTGGCAAAATTAAGTGGACCTTGTGGAAAACTAAAATGCTGCCTCTCTTTTGAAACCGAATGTAACAATTAACGAGCTGCCATTGGCAGCTTTTTTATTTAGATCGCCTATGCGATATTTATTTAATTTATTTTTTAATATATTAAATACTCACTGACAAAATAAATTTGAGGATATTATGAGAAAAGCAGTTATAGTTTCAGCCAAAAGAACACCAATCGGTTCTTTCTTGGGAAGTCTTTCCGATGTTTCTGCCGTGGAACTGGGAAGGACGGTTATTTCAGCCATTTTACAGGAAACAAACTTGGATCCTAATTTGGTTGATGAAGTAATAATGGGGAATGTGCTTTCTGCCGGCTTGGGTCAGGCTCCGGCAAGACAAGCAGCACTGTTTGCAGGACTACCGGAAAAGACAGAATGTTTAACTATCAATAAAATGTGCGGTAGCGGTTTAAAAGCCGTAATGTTGGCTCATCAGGCAATTGCCCTTGGTGACGCGGATGTTATAATCGCTGGCGGAATGGAAAGTATGAGCAATGCACCTCATCTTCTACTGAACTCGAGAAAAGGCTATAAAATGGGTGAAGTAAAAGTAATCGATTCTATGATTAAAGACGGTCTTTGGGATGTCTACAATGATTTCCATATGGGCAACTGTGCAGAGGCTTGTGCTAAGGATTTTGAAATGAGCAGGGAAGAGGTTGATTCGTTTGCTGTTGAAAGCTATAACCGTGCGCTTAAAGCTCAGTTGGAAGGCAAATTTGACGAGGAAATTGTTCCGGTTACCGTTAAATCGAGAAAATCGGAAACAATTGTTATGAAGGACGAGGAGCCAGAGAGAGTTAAGTTTGATAAAATACCTAACTTGCGACCCGTTTTCGACAAAGAAGGCGTTGTGACCGCTGCTAACGCCTCCAAATTGAATGATGGAGCTTCTGCTGTGCTTGTTATGTCGGAAGAAAAAGCTAAAGAACTCGGATTCACTCCACTGGTGGAAATTGTTGCCCAAAGCAGTGCGGCAAAAGCTCCGATTGAGTTTACTACCGCTCCGGCAGATGCTATTCAAAAAGTTGTAAAGAAAGCGGAAATGAATGTGGATGATATTGATTTATTCGAAATAAACGAAGCTTTTGCTGTGGTTTCGCTGGCAGTTGGCAAACTTCTCGGTCTCGATAATTCGAAAGTAAATGTTAACGGTGGCGCTATTGCATTGGGACACCCAATCGGAGCAAGCGGAGCAAGAATATTAACCACCTTAATTCACGAAATGAAAAGACGTGAAGTCAATCTGGGTTTGGCGTCTTTATGTATTGGTGGCGGAGAAGCTTCCGCATTGATTGTTAAAAACGTTAAATAATTGAGGATTGAAAATTATGGAAATTAAAAAAGTGGCTGTAGTTGGAGCCGGAACTATGGGCAACGGAATTGCTCATGTTTTTGCCCAAAATGGCTTCGACGTAGAATTATGCGACGTAAAACAGGAATATCTCGACAGAGCTTTAAATACTATCTCAAAAAACTTCGACAGACAAATAAAAAAGGGAATCCTTACTGAGGATGATAAAGAAAATGCTCTTTCTAATTTGAAAACTGTTGTTGGTGTTGAAAATATTTCTCCTGATAGGGATTTGGCTATTGAAGCGATTATCGAAAATAGGGAGGCAAAACTGGAATTATTAGGGAAATTAAATGAAATTCTCTCCGATGATTCAATTTTAGCAAGCAACACCTCCTCAATTTCGATAACGGAACTTTCTTCGGTGTGCAGAGCCGATAAGTTTATCGGTATGCATTTCATGAATCCGGTGCCGGTAATGAAATTAGTGGAAATTATAAGAGGATACTCCACAAGCGACGAAACATACAATATAATCAAAGAAACCTCTCTCAAACTCGGTAAAACTCCCGTTGAGGTTAACGATTATCCCGGATTTATATCAAATAGGATATTGATGCCAATGATAAATGAAGCCATTTTTGCATTGTATGAAGGTGTGGCAAATGCAGAAGATATCGATACTGTGATGAAATTGGGAATGGCACACCCGATGGGACCACTGACATTGGCAGATTTTATAGGTCTTGACGTTTGCCTTGCAATTATGGAGGTTCTGTACGAAGGGTTCAATGATCCGAAATACAGACCTTGCCCATTGTTGAAGAAAATGGTAGCAGCAAATAAATTGGGAAGAAAAACCGGTGAGGGTTTCTTCAAATATGAATGAATCCGGAGTTGAAAATTGAGAAACCTTTTCGGTAAAGTAGAAACACTTTTCAATAAAATTAAATTACCGGATTATTCGGTATTCAGTTTTTTTGCTATTATTACCGGTGCGGCAGCCGGTTTGGCTGCCGTACTTTTTCATGATTCCATCGATCTTTTGAATAAAACTTTATTTGAGGATGGAAATAGTTTTTTCAAAGGGAAGGAGTGGCTTGTAATTTTTATCCCGGCCCTGGGAATGTTAATTCAAGCACTGATGATTTGGAGATTTCCCAAAGTATCCAAAAAGAAAGGGGTAGCCGAGGTAATAAAAGCCGTTGCTCTCAGAGGCGGGTATATAAATTTCCGAACTACACTTTTCCACTTTATTGCACCGGTTATTAGTATAGGTACCGGAGGAACTGTTGGACCGGAAGGACCTGCGGCTCAAATTGGCGGGGGAATTGGAAGTAAATTAGGGAATATCTTCGGATTGTCCGATTCCAGAGTGAGAATTTTTACCGCTGCCGGAGCAGGAGCAGCTATTTCCGCAATTTTTAACACACCTTTAGGTGGAATATTTTTTGCGTTGGAAGTGGTTTTATTAAACGATTTTCAAACTCCTACATTTTCGGCGCTCATTTTGGCATCCGTTACAGCTTCTGCAATTGCACGGGTTCTGGTTGGAAACGAATCAATCTTCGTTTTTCAGCATATCCCTTTTAATGACTATGCAAATCTTTATATTTATGCGATATTCGGCATATTAATGGGGATTATTTCAATCGCATTTATTAGATATTCAGAAATAACTGAACATCTGTTCTCGAAAAAAATATTAAAAGCCGTCCCACAATGGATTGCTATGACCCTCGTCGGCCTTGCAGTTGGGCTAGCAGGTTATTTTTATAAGGAAATTTTTGGTATAGGTTACTACGCAATAAATGAATTCCTGAGCGGGGGAATTGCATGGCAGATAGTACTTGTTCTAGTAATCCTTAAATTTGTATTAGTGCCTTTGGTTTTGTATTCAGGTGGTTTTGGAGGATTATTTGCTCCTTCATTATTTATTGGCGGCGGAGCAGGATATTTATTTGCTTTACTTATGAATAATATCTGGGGATTTGAGCTTAATACTACAACTTTTGTCCTTGTCGGAATGGGGTCCGCACTTGGTGGAATAAATACCATACCAATATCGTCCATTCTGATCATATTTGAAATGACCCGAGATTATAGCTTTATCTTGCCGTTGATGTTGGCAATTGTTGTTGCAACTACAATTGTCCAAATAGTTATTCGTGGTTCAGTTCACACCAAACATCTTGAAGAATTAGGTTACCAGATAACAAATGGTAGGGAAAGCAAAATTTTGAGAAGTATTTTAATTGAAGACATTAAGCTTGCTCCCGTTGAAATAATCAACGATGAGACTCCTTTGGATAAAATTGTCAGCAAGATGATTCAATCCGATTCCGGGACATTTTATGTGGTTAATCAAAAAAATGAGATATTAGGTGTTATTTCCCAGACCGAACTTCGTCCCATAATTGCTGATTATGAATCGGTAAAAAACATTATAGTTGCGCGGGATGTTATGAATCCCGATATATATGTAGCAAATCCAAAGGATAATTTAGATAAAATCATAAGATTGTTCGGCAAATTCAATTTGGATGAGTTTCCAGTAGCTCAGGACGGAAAACTGGTAGGTACAGTGACTCGTAAAGAAGTTTTGGATTGTTACAACAAAGAGAGTTTGAGACAGAATCTCACTGATGAAATAATAGATGAAATAAACACATTGGATATTACCGGCGGAGCGGAGCTCGGAGACTATTTGATAAAGGAAATTGATTTACCGGTAGAATTTGTTGATAAATCACCGATTGAGTTAAGAGTAAGAAATAAATATGGTTATGAAATTTTAATAATAAAAAGACCAAAAGAAAAGTATTCAATAGATAACACCGAATATGAAATGATTGCACCAAAAGCGGATACTACATTAAAGAAAGGCGATAAACTGATAATATTCGGATTAAAGGAAAAAATCAAATAAAAAGCGTCGCATAATCTATATTATGTAAACTAACGTCTTCTCTTCTTAAGCCATTCCACTAAATTTCAAATAAAGATATATAATTAAAATTAACAAGACTAAATAAATAATCGGTGAATTTTTTTTCCTTCGGGTTGATCTGTTATATCTAAATTTTAATCTTCGTTTACGCCTTTCCCGGTCATCTTTTTCCGGATCATAAAACCTAGGTGTGTAATCAAATATTCTATGTTGTTTTTGTTTATTGAAAATCATTTTAAACCTGAAATAATTTCAAGGGAATGCTCAACGGGAATTATTTCTCCCGAAATAATTGAATCTGAAATAATTTCTCCGTCAGCATGAGCATAATATCCTTGTGATAAAGAAAATTTGCAGGAAGTAGTCCTAAAAAAAGAAATTTCCTTCATTTTGTCAATTTTATTTACCAAGGCTAATGGAAGTGACCTTAAAAGCTTTATTTTTCCAATTTTTTCAATAATCCCGATATCCAAATGGCCGTCGTAAATTAAGGCTTTGGGAGTAAGGTAAAATCCCCCGCCGGAACGGTTTGAATTGCTGAAAGTTGCCAAGAGTTTTTCCCCTTCAACCGTTGAATCATTATCCAAACTCACCTTAATATTGATGAATTTTAATTTTTTCAACGATTTTAAAACTGAAGCGATATATGCTGAAACTCCCGGCAAACCTCTGAATTTTTCCATATTGTGTGCCACAAATGCATCGAAGCCAATACCGAGTGCATTCGAAAATATATGTGAAAATTCTCCTTTTCTATCTTTGTAATTTAATTTGAACAAGTCGAATTTTGTACTTTTATGTTGGCCGTGATAGTATTCGAATAATTTTTTAATATCTTGAGTGAGATTCAAACTCGAAAAAAAGTCGTTTCCGGTGCCGATTGGGAATATTCCGATAATCTTATTTAATTTCTTATCAATTCCGTTCATAAATTCAGAAATGGTTCCGTCCCCTCCGGAAATGAATATCTTTCCGTATTTGGGAGCAAGCTCTTTGGCCAAAGCCGTCGCATGCCCTTTGAATTCAGTATAAACGATTTCGTATCTATCTTTTTGATTTTCAACGAGATCCAATAGTATTTTTCTTAATTTTCGTCCCCTCTTCCCTCCCGAAATTGGATTAATTATCAATAGGGATTTCAAAATAGTTTACCTAAAATTTGTTAAAATATTATAAATAAATACGTTACGATTCATCAGTAAAAAGAGCTTTTACATATTCTTTAGCATCGAATGTCTGCAAATCTTTAATTCCTTCGCCAACTCCGATGTATTTGATGGGAATGTTTAATTCAGAGCAAATACTGAAAATCATTCCTCCTTTAGCCGTACCATCCAGCTTAGTTACTATTAATCCTGTAATGTCTGTATATTTTGAAAATTCTTTGGCTTGAACTAGTGCATTTTGTCCCGTATTGCCATCCACAACCAGGAAAACATCGTTGGGAGCATAATCAATTACTTTAGCGATTACCCGGTGAATTTTACGGAGTTCTTCCATCAGGTTGTTTTTTGTATGCAGTCTTCCGGCTGTGTCGATTATAACAACATCTGCTCCTTTATTTTTTGCGATCTGAACGGTTTCGAAAGCTACAGAAGACGGATCGGATCCTTGTGTTTTTTGGACAATTTCCACACCCACTCTCTTAGCCCAAACTTCCAACTGTTCGTTTGCGGCAGCTCTAAAAGTATCAGCTGCACCAACAATTACGTTTAATCCCGCTTCTTTATACGAATTTGCCAATTTCCCGATTGTAGTAGTCTTCCCTGCTCCGTTTACTCCTACTACCAGTAAGACGTAGGGTTTATATTTTTCAATTTTACTAAATTCAGATTCTGAAGTATAGTTTTCAAGTTCATGCTCAAGTTCCGACTGAATAACTTTCAAAATATCTTCATAAGTTCTGTTTTGAGCGCCTTTTAGTTCTTTTCTGGCAGCCTCAATTATTTTCTCTGTGACTTCAAAATTGATATCCGAGGTTATAAGTATTTCCTCAATCTCTTCTAAAACTTCTTCGTCAATTATTGCCTTGCCACTAACAGCTTCAGAAATCTGATTTACAATCTTATTTCTGGTCTTCGATAAACCACTTTTAAGTTTCCCAAAATCAAAATTCTTAAACAGTTTCATTTTTACTCCATTCGATAGCTTCTTTTGCACGAATTCCGTAACCAATCACCGATAAAAAACTTAAAATAAGGGACAGATAATAAAATGCCACATTAAAGAATTCCAAACTATCCAAGTCTAAAGTTGCAAATATTAAATAAAATCCTATTGAAGCTACAGTTAATTTTCCCAATAAATTCGAAGGCAAAACTTTACCCAATTTGTTTGTGACAAATATTCCTCCGGTAAATATAATCACGTCACGAAGTACAATTACCCAAAAATAGAAATTATCGATATGATTGTATAAGTACATCATAACAACAATTGAAATCACCATTGCTTTATCAGCTAATGGGTCTATTAC
>CAZULK010000012.1:0-34193 GCA_964621225.1 uncultured Melioribacteraceae bacterium
CTCCCGCGCCGAGCATATATCCGTCGAACAACTTTTCGTCATGCTTCACATTCTGTGCCGGAAGATTAGTGAGGATAAGGAATGATATAATTGCAATTATCAGCTTCAAACTCAGCTCAATTCGGCTTTCAATCTGTTCAATTCGGAATGAATCTTTTCCCAATAGCGTATTTTTTCGAGCGAGGTAGGGGGCACAAGTCTTCTGCTGCAATTTTCAATGTCGCACATCTCGCACGTATCGTTCACCACTGCATCTTTAATCTTTTTATCATTCCAAAATTTTATAATCGATTTAGTATTATCGTCCAATTGAAATCCGAGAGTAACACTTGTCACTCTGCCTTGCACCAATTTACTCGGCTTTGCAATGGAGATGCTCAAAAACTTGTCGTTCGAATTATGAAAAACAGACCTTATCCCGTCTATTACCAATCGGGAATAATTCGGGGAGGTCATTATTTTATCTTTAAGTTTTTCGAGTATTTCAATGGAGATCCACCTTCTGCAATAATGTTCCTCGGACTGATATCCTCCCGGATTCCGGTTTATGTTCAATCTGAGCTCTTTCGAAATGGAATAATAATCCGTTTCCGTAAAAGAATTGAATCTCATGAAAAAGAATTTATTAAGTCCCAAATATTTCGGAGCCAGATTGGATATTCTTTGAAAGAGCATCTCGGGCGAGACGCCGTATTTCTTGATGATATTTTCGAGTAATTTTTTCTCCAATTTTTCCCGGGCAAAGAAATTTTTTATTTCCGGAATCAGGTATTCTTTGTTTAGAATTAGCGCCGTTGAAAAATAGGAGGCCTTGAAATTATTTAATAATTGATCGAATGTTTCCAAATTCTGATCGCTGTAAATAAAAGCACGATCCTTAATTTTATCCAAACAATAGTAAATTTCCTTTCCGATAATGAATTTCTTCTGGGCATCCGACAATTTCGGATTCAGCAATAATCGCTTTCCGCTGCCGTTGAACGTAACGGCTCTTAAATTAGTCAATTCCGGCTTCGAAGAAAGGGAAGAGGTGTCAATTTCATAACCGAATTCATTTTTCAATATACCGGCTAATTCTTCGTAATCAACCGTTTCACTTTTTTTATCCAAATATTTGGACCTGAATTTAACGGAAAGTTTTTCGAGATCGTCAAAATAATTTTCGTTGAATTCCTTGTATGTTCTCAATGCGGTTTTACTGAAAACACTTTTGCTCATTTCGGATGATTTAGCCAAATCGATTAAAGTTGCAATCAACGCACTTAATTGAAGAGGTGCATCCGACATCAGTGTGATTAATTTCCGGATATCGATACCGTAGTGGTCGAGCGGCAATTTCTCCAATATCCCCGATTCGAGTAAATCGGTTATTGGAGCCAGAGTATTGCTCAACTTTAGCGATACCAATTTGTCGTATTCAACGTCCAATGCCTTGGCCAGAAGAGCAATTTTATCCGATTTGGGATATTTTTTCCCCGTTTCAATCTCATTCAAATAGGAAACCGAAAGCCCCGTTTTTTCGGCTAAATTGGTTAGCGATAGTTTCTTCCCTTGGCGCAAGCGTTTTAACTTTATGCCAAATATTAATTTTATATAATCCTGGTTCAAAGTCAATTTAGCGTTCCTTTGTGTAAAATACCTTACAAATATATAAAAAAAGAAATTCAGCGTAAAGCAAAAATTCATTATTAGCGAAATTTCGCTTGACATATGTCCCGAAAGTTTTTATTTTTATACTAAATGATTACAACCTTTAAAGGAAAGTCATGGCCGAGATCGAAAAAATTGTAAAAAACCGCCTTTTTGATATACTTCAATATCAAAAGGAAAACTACCCGAGGGAAGATGCACTCTGCGACAAGAAAACCGGAGAATGGCGTAAATACAGCACCGATCAATTAATTGATGCGGTAGACAAATTCAGCTTGGGCTTGCTCAACATGGGTTTCGGCAAAGGGGATAAATTTGCCATCATTTCTTACAATCGTACTGAGTGGACAATTACCGATCTTGGAATTCTTCAAATGGGCGGAATAGACGTTCCGATGTATCCCAACATCAGCGAAGAAAATTATGAATACATTTTCAACGATGCCAAAGTTAAATTGGTGTTCGTGGAAAATAAGGAACTGTACGACAAAGTCATGCATGTTCTTCCCAATTGTCCCTCGGTTCAAAAAATATTTACTTTCGAAAAAATCGAAGGCTTAAATCATTATTCGGAAATTCCCGAAGTTGCCGATGAATCATTAAGGGAGAGACTTAACGAAATAAAAGAATCAATTGATGAATTTGATTTGGCAACTATAATTTATACATCCGGTACAACCGGCGTTCCCAAAGGCGTTATGCTCAGTCATCATAATATAATGAGCAACGCTGTGGAAATAAAAAACAGTATGCCCCATCGAAACAATCACAGATTCATCAGCTTTTTGCCCATCTGTCATATTTTCGAACGGACTGCCGTCTATTTTTATTTGCTCGTTGGGGGAGCAATATATTTTGCCGAAAGTATTGATAAAGTAGGCGATAACCTGAAAGAAATCAAACCCCACTATTTCACTTGTGTACCCCGTTTGCTCGAAAAAATTTATGAAAAAATTATGGCTAAGGGCAGGGAGCTTAGCGGTGCCAAAAAAGCAATCTTCGGTTGGGCTTTGCAATTGGGAAATCAATATCATCCCAAAGGGGAAAATAGCGCTTGGTACAATTTTAAATTGGGTATTGCGCGTAAACTTGTTTTTTCGAAATGGCTCGAAGCACTCGGCGGCGAAGTGGAAGGCATCATTTCCGGCTCTGCCTCCCTTCAACCCAGATTGGGAAGAATTTTTACCGCTGCCGGAATAAACGTGATTGAAGGTTACGGATTAACTGAAACCTCTCCCGTATTAACTTGCAACAGATTTACAAAAGGGGATAATTACATCGGAACAGTTGGTCTCCCACTTCCTTCGGTTCAAATTAAACTTGCAGAAACTGGTGAAATTCTTGCCAAAGGTCCCAATGTGATGATGGGTTATTACAATAAACCCGAGGAGACCAAAAAAGTTATTGACGAAGAAGGTTGGTTCCACACAGGTGATGTGGGAGAATGGGTGGAAGGAAGATTTCTTAAAATTACAGACAGGGTAAAGGAAATCTTCAAAACTTCCGGCGGAAAATATGTTGCTCCTCTTCCTATAGAGAATAAGATGAAGGAATCATTCTTCATTGAACAGATGATGGTGATAGGGGAAAACAGAAAATTCACATCAGCTTTGGTTGTTCCCAATTTTGCTTTCATTCGCGATTGGTCGGTTAAGAAAGGTCTCAATTTGAAAACAAACGAAGAGATAATAAAATCACAAGAAGTAAGGGATAGAATTTGGGAAGAAATTCAAAAGTACAACGAAAGATTCGGTCACATTCAACAAGTTAAAAAGTTTGAACTTGTACCCGAAGAATGGAGCGTTGAAAGCGGAGAACTTACTCCAACTCTGAAATTGAAGAGAAGAATAATTCTTGAGAAATATAAAGATTTAATAGACAGCATGTACGAATAAACGATTTATTAATAAAATTAAAAGAAGAGTATGAAAAGAATAATCAATCAAGTTGCAGTATTAGGTTCGGGCGTAATGGGCTCGAGAATCGCGCTTCACTTTGCAAACATCGGATGCAAAGTTTATTTACTCGATATCGTTCCGAGGGAACTTACTGAGGAAGAGAAGAAGAAAGGACTTACTCTGGAAGACCCGAAAGTAAGAAACAGAATCGGGACAGAGAATTTAAAGAATGTATTGAAGGCCAAACCGTCCCCGGTTTACCGTAAAGATTTTGCTTCCAGGGTAACGGTCGGTAATTTCGACGATAATATGAATTGGCTTTCGGAGGTAGACTGGATAATCGAAGCAGTGGTGGAAAATCTGGATATTAAAAAGTCGGTTTTCGAAAAAGTTGAACAATTCAGAAAACCCGGAACTATAGTTACAACGAACACGTCCGGAATTCCCGTTCATTTAATGACCGAGGGAAGAAGTGAAGATTTCAACAAACACTTCTGCGGTGCTCACTTTTTTAATCCTCCGAGATATTTACAGCTCTTGGAAATAATCCCAACAGAACACACTCTGCCGGAAGTGGTAGATTTCGTAACTCATTACGGTGATCTGTATCTGGGCAAAACCCCAGTATTGTGTAAAGATACTCCTGCTTTTATAGCCAATAGAATCGGTGTTTACAGCATGATGGCTGTAATCAAATTGAAAGAGGAATTGGGACTGACGGTTAAAGAGATTGACACATTGACCGGACCTTTGACCGGAAAGCCGAAATCGGCAACATTCAGAACGGCGGATGTTGTGGGTTTGGATACATTCGTTAAGGTTGCCGATAATATCTACAAAGATTGTCCCGATGACGAAGAAAGGGATATTTTTGTTATCCCCGGGTACATCAAAAAGATGGTTGACAACAATTGGCTGGGAGATAAAACGGGACAAGGATTTTACAAGAAGTCCAAAGATGAAAACGGAAAAAGAGTTATACTTGAATTAAACACTGAAACTTTTGAATATCAACCGAGTAGTAAACCGAAGTTTGCATCCGTTGGTGCCGCAAAACCCATAGAAAGCCTAAAGGAACGCCTTAAAGCGCTGAACGGGGGGAAAGACAAAGGTGCCGAATTTTTGCGGTTGCTCAATTATCATGTCTTCAGATACATCTCCAACAGAATTCCCGAAATCTCTGATGAGTTATACCGTATTGATGACGGAATGAAAGCAGGCTTCGGTTGGGAACTCGGTCCTTTTGAAACTTGGGATACTCTTGGTGTTGAAAAGACCGTAGCGAAAATGAAAGAAGCCGGATTCCAACCCGCAGCTTGGGTTGAAGAGATGCTGGCAAAAGGTGTTACTTCTTTCTATAAATCCGAAAACGGCAGAAGAAAATATTACGATATTTCTTCGGGAGAATATAAAGATATTCCCGGAACGGAAGGATTCATCATTCTCGACAATTACCGGGATCAAAAACCAGTTTGGCAAAACTCCGGAGCTACACTTCATGATATAGGCGACGGAATTGTGAATTTAGAATTCCATACAAAGATGAATTCAATCGGTTCGGAAGTATTGGAAGCAATAAACAAATCGATTGAGATTGCAGAAAAAGATTTCAAAGGATTGGTTATTGCAAATAATGGTTTACATTTTTCAGCCGGTGCAAATTTAGCTATGATGTTCATGCTTGCAACGGAACAAGAATATGACGAAATAGATATGGCCGTTAGAGTGTTCCAAAATACAACCATGCATTGTCGTTATTCTAATATTCCCGTTGTTGTTGCACCTCATAATCTCACCCTTGGCGGAGGCTGCGAAGTTGCTCTGCATGCCGATAAAGTAGAAGCCTCTGCCGAAACTTATATCGGTTTGGTCGAAGTAGGCGTTGGTATTCTGCCCGCCGGCGGAGGTACAAAGGAAATGACACTCAGAGCTTCCGATCATTTTGTGAAGAACGGAGTGGAACTGCCCGAATTGCAAAAGAGATTCATGAATATTGCAATGGCAAATGTTTCCACCTCTGCGCTCGAAGCATTCGATATGGATATCTTTGTTAAGGGAAGAGATAATTATGTTGTTAATCCAAAAAGATTAATTGCCCAAGCAAAGAAAACTTGTCTCGATTTGGCAGACAGGGGATATACAAGACCGATTGAACGAACCGATATCAAAGTTATGGGACGTTCGGCATTGGCTCCTTTGTTGCTTGGAATTTATTCCTTCCGTCAAGGAGAATATATCTCCGATCACGATAAGAAGATTGCAGAAAAAGTTGCCAATGTAATGTGCGGAGGAGACCTTTCCCAACCCACACTCGTTTCAGAACAATATTTATTGGATTTGGAAAGGGAGGCTTTCCTCAGCTTGATTGGCGAAAAGAAAACAATGGAAAGAATTCAAAGTATTTTAACAACGGGCAAACCGTTGCGTAATTAAACGAAATTGTAAATAAAAAAAGAAGAAGAATTATGAGAGAAGCTTATATCGTTGCAGGATTTAGATCGGCTGTTGGAAAAGCCAAAAAGGGTGGTTTCAGATTTTACAGACCCGACGACTTGGCAGCCGATGTAATTAAACATTTGATAGGCTCGGTGCCTGAATTGGATCCCAAAAGGATTGATGATGTAATTGTGGGGAACGCCTTCCCCGAAGCTGAACAAGGGCTTCAAATAGGTAGAATGATTGCGCTCAAATCCTTACCGATGGAAGTACCCGGAATGACACTCAACCGGTTCTGTGCTTCGGGTGTGGATACTATCTCCATTGCTGTTTCCAGAATTCGATCCGGTATGATGGATTGTGTTGTTGCCGGAGGTGTGGAATCGATGTCTTTGATTCCGATGACTGGATGGAAACTTGCCCCCAATTACGATTTGGCAAAAAATAATCCGGGCTATTATATGAGCATGGGACTAACAGCCGAGGAGGTTGTGAAAAAATACAACATCTCCCGCGAGGAACAGGACGAATTTGCCTATCATTCACACATGAAGGCATTAAACGCCATGAAGAACGGGTTTTTCAAAGATGAAATAGTTCCCGTGGAAGTGGAAGAAGTTTACTATAACAACGGAAAAAAAGAAGTACGCAAATTCACCGTCGATACTGATGAGGGACCGAGAGCGGATACAACTATGGAAGCATTGGCAAAATTAAAACCTGCATTTGCTCAAAACGGAAGCGTTACTGCGGGTAATTCCTCACAGATGTCCGACGGTGCGGCGTTCGTTCTGGTTATGTCGGAAGATATGGTTAAAGAGCTGAATCTTACTCCGATTGCAAGATTAAAATCTTATGCATTAGCCGGAGTGGATCCTACATTGATGGGAACCGGCCCGATAGCAGCAGTTCCAAAAGCATTGGAAAAAGGCGGACTGAAATTGGATGATATCGATTTGATCGAACTGAACGAAGCATTCGCTTCTCAATCACTCGCTGTTATCCGTACTTTGGGAATGGATATGGAAAAAGTAAACGTGAACGGAGGAGCAATTGCTTTGGGGCATCCGCTCGGCTGCACCGGGGCTAAACTAACCGTTCAAATTATGAATGAGTTGAAAAGAAGAAATCAGAAATATGGTCTTGTTACTGCCTGTGTTGGTGGTGGACAAGGTGTTGCCGCAATTTTCGAAATGGTTAATTAAAATTAAAAATAAAGTCGAGGCTTATTATGTCCGAAGAAACTAAACAAAAAGTATTGAAAGGTGGAGAATTCATTATTAAGGAAAGTGATCCTCAGTCCGTTTTTACAATGGACGATCTTTCCGAGGAACAGAGAATGATCGCCGAAACTGCGCGCGAATTCGTAGAAAAGGAAATCGTTCCTAATTTGGAAGACATCGAAAAACAGAAGGAAGGATTAAGTCCAAGCCTGATGGAAAAAGCCGGAGAAATTGGTTTATTGGGAACTGCAATTCCGGAAGAATACGGCGGACTGGGCGAGGATTTCGATACCAATACAATTTTGGCTATGGAAATGGGCAACGCGCATTCCTTCGGGGTTACTTTTGCCGCCCATACCGGAATAGGCACATTACCGATTCTTTATTACGGAACGGAAGAACAGAAGAAAAAATATTTGCCCGGCTTGGCCAGTGGTGAATTGAAAGCTGCCTACTGTTTAACCGAACCTACTTCAGGTTCCGATGCTCTTTCAGCCAAAACTACTGCTACGCTATCCGAAGACGGGAATTATTATATTCTCAACGGTCAAAAGATGTGGATTACCAACGGTGGTTTCGCCGATATTTTAATTACCTTTGCCCAAGTTGACGGAGATAAATTTACTTCATTTATTATTCCCACCGATTCCGAAGGGTTCACAAAAGGTGAAGAAGAAAATAAAATGGGAATCAAAGGTTCCTCCACAAGAGCATTATTCCTGGACAATGTGAAAGTTCCAAAAGAAAATGTTTTAGGGGAAATCGGCAAAGGTCATTATATAGCATTCAACGTATTGAATGTAGGACGCTTCAAATTGGGTGCAATGGTAACCGGCGGGGCAAAAAAATCCCTTTCGATTGCAGTTCAATATGCAAACGAAAGGAAGCAATTCGGCAGACCTATATCTTCCTTTGGTGCAATTAAATATAAACTTGCCGAGATGGCAACAAGAATTTTTGTCTCCGAAGCTTCCGTTATGCGTACAAGCGGATTGATAAATCAGATGTCGGAAGAATTGAAAGCCGAAGGAAAATCATTCAGCGAATCATGGATCAGTTCGGCAGAAGAATATGCAATAGAATCTTCGATGATGAAAGTATTCGGTTCCGAAGTTCTCGATTATGTAGTAGATGAAACTGTTCAAGTTCACGGTGGCTACGGTTATTCGGAAGAATATCCCGCTGCCCGCGCTTACCGCGATTCGAGGATAAACAGAATATTCGAAGGAACAAACGAGATTAACCGTTTGCTTGTTGTGGATATGCTGATGAAAAGGTCTATGAAAGGAAGAATAGATCTGTTAACTCCGGCAATGGCCATTCAAAAAGAATTGATGTCTGTTCCCGAATTCGGAAATGAACCGGAAGGATTCTTAGCCAAAGAGATGAAAGCGATTCAAAATGCGAAAAAGGCCGCACTGATGGTTGCCGGTTCTGCAGTTCAAAAATTTATGCAAAAATTAGCCGAAGAGCAGGAATTGATAATGAATATTACCGATATGCTCACGGAAATTTACACTGCTGAATCCGCAATTTTGAGATCCCAAAAAAGAGCTTTGACTCAAGGCGAAGAATCGGCCAAGTACTTTGAGACAATGACCAAGTTGTATGTGAGTGATGCATTGGAAAGAATAAATCTCTTTGGTAAACATGCCATTACATCATTTGCCGAAGGTGATGAACTGAAAATGTTGTTATTGGGATTGAAGAGATTCACAAAGTTCGATCCTGTAAATACAACTGCTTTAAGAAGGCAAATTGCCGATAAATTAATTGAAGAGAATAAATATTGCTTCTGATATGTATCTCATTAGTTAGTAGAGGACGGAAAGTAATTTCCGTCCTTTCTTTTTATGGTTCGGAATTAAGAAATTATTTAGCGATATTGAAATAATAAATTTTATCTTGAATAATAACGGGTAGGAAATGTCATCAAATTATTCTAAACCAATGTTTAAAGGCAAAGAATTCGAAGGTCAAACTTTTGTTGTTACCGGCGGCGGAACCGGATTGGGAAAAGCAATGGCTAAGTATTTTAGCATGTTGGGTGCAAATGTTGCTATTGCAAGTAGAAAGATGGAAGTACTCCAAAAAACCGCTGAGGAAATTTCAAGCGAATCCGGCTACGAAGTACTTCCGGTTCAATGTGATGTTTCGGATTATCATCAAGTTGAAAATTTACTGAATAGTGTGTTGGAAAAATTTGGTTCCGTAAACGGATTGGTAAATAATGCTGCCGGAAATTTTATTAGTCCCACAGAAAGGCTCTCGAATAGGGCATTCGATATAATTGTGAATATTGTCCTAAGGGGGAGTTACAATTGCACTCTTGCTTTCGGAAAAAATTGGTTAAAGGATAAGCAACCCGCATCGGTGGTGAACATAGTAACAACATACGCATGGACCGGCTCTGCTTACGTTGTTCCATCTGCTGTTTCAAAAGCTGGGGTATTAGCTTTAACCCGTTCGCTTGCAGTTGAATGGGGGAAACATGGTATTCGAATGAACGCTATTGCTCCAGGACCTTTCCCCACCAAAGGTGCATGGGAAAGACTTTTGCCGGGAGACTTGGCAGAGAAATTTGATTTTAAAAAGAAAGTTCCTTTGAGAAGAGTTGGGGAACATCAGGAATTGGCCAACTTGGCCGCGTATCTCTTATCCGATTATTCTGCGTACATCAACGGGGAAGTAATAACAATTGACGGCGGTGAATGGCTGCAAGGCGCAGGACAATTCAATATGCTGGAAATGATTCCGGAAGAGATGTGGGATATGATTGAAAAGATAATAAGGAAGAAGTAATTATTCTTCTTCCTTAATAAATATTTTTAAAACTATTCTTTCCCTAATGAAATTTATCAAATTCATTCCTTGAATAATTATCAACGAATATACGGCTTCGTGTTATTTTAGATTTACAAGTACACCAAATTAATTACTTCAAAATATTGCCTTCCGGAGCTTATAATAGTTTGTAAAAAATAGGATAAAAGAATAAATTGACCTTTAATTTTTATTTTATTCTGGTTTATGATTCGATATGAAACTATTATTTGTTTATAATCCTTTTGCCGGTTTCGGACACGCGGAAAAGATTCTTCCGGAATTCAAATCATACTTAAACGAAAAAGGAATTGAGTTTGAATTAATAAAAACCAAGAAAAGAGGGGACGGCGTAAATATTGTAAGAGAAGCCGACTTCCAACAGTATGACGGAATAATCGCTTGTGGCGGAGACGGGACACTGTTCGAAGTGGTTAACGGCTATTTCCAAAATAATTCGGGTAATAAAATTCCTATAGGAATTATTCCCATTGGAACAGGTAACGCATTTGCACGGGAAATGGAATTGGATAATAAGCATTGGAAAGATGCAATTGATATCCTTTCGTTAAATAAAACAAGAAAAGTTGACGTAGGTTATTACAAAGCAAATGACAAAGAATATTATTTCCTTAATATTCTTGGTTTCGGATTTGTTGCAGACGTTGGCAAAACCGCTCAGAAAGTGAAATTCCTTGGGAATATCGCTTACACGTTGGGTGTATTCCACAGACTGCTATTTTTGAAGCCGTATAATTTAAAAATGAAGATGAACGGCGAATGGGTGGAAAAGGAAAATATATTTGTTGAAATATCTAACACAACATACACATCAAATTTTTTAATGGCTCCGGAAGCAAAAATTGACGACGGACTATTGGACATCACACTGCTCAATAAAACCAACAGGCGAACGCTTATAAAAAGTTTCCCCAAAATATTTACCGGCGAACATATTCATCTGGACGTTGTGGACACATTCAAAACCGATCATATAAAATTCGAAACGGATATGGAAAAAATACTTACTCCGGATGGGGAATTATTCGGCTCGACGCCAATTGAAGTTAAGTGTATTCCTTCGGCAATAGATTTCTTTTGGAAATGAAATATCTGATCTCTATTTATTGCTGGATAGTCGGTTTTATCTTTCTAATTTTCGTTTTGGTATTTGCATTACTTGCAAGTACTTTTTTTGACGAACAAAAATACAACCCCTGGTTACAGAAATTATTAAAAATCTTTCTGAAAATATTGGGCATAAAACTCGATGTTGAGGGATTAGAGAACATTCAACCGGGAAGGACATATCTGTTTATGGCAAATCATGCCAGTTTATTCGATGTACCCGTACTCGGTGCCGCAGTTCCCGGAGTTGTAAGAGGTATTGAAGCGGGGGAACAGCATACTTGGCCTTTGTATGGTAAGGTAATGAAAAAATTGGGTAATATTTCCATCGACAGAAAAAGGATATTCGATTCCGTCCGTTCGATGGAGATTGCCAAAGAAGTAATGAATTCCGGAAAATCGTTAATCATTTTGCCCGAAGGGCACAGAACGATGGATGGTAATTTAAGGGAGTTTTACACATTACCGTTTCAACTCGCAAAAAATGTTGGATGCGATCTGATACCTATTGGTATGTCGGGCTTATATTCGTTAAAATCCAAAAACTCATGGTTAATAAAACCCGGGAGAATTAAAGTTAAATTTGGCGAAGCAATCGACAAAGATATTCTCTCAGCTGCGGATCCAAAAGAGCTGAAAAAGATAGTGAGAGATAGGATTAATTCGTTGGTAGAATACCCCTAAATGAGAAGTTTCGTTATAAATTTTACTTTTTAACCTCTTTTTTTTTCTCAAGCCAAAGATATTTTCTATTTTTAGGGATACAATTATCTAATTATGGAGTAATCGATGAAACGTGTAATTGTAACTTTAGTTTTATTTGTAATTTCTTTCAATTTTATTTCCGCTCAAAAATCCCGTTCGGAAATTCCGGATAAATATAAATGGGATTTGGAAGTAATTTACAAGAGCATTGACGATTGGAAAAACGATCTGAAAAGAGTTGAAGGGCTTGCCGGTGAAATGGCATCTTTCAAAGGTAAATTATCGGAATCTGCAAACACATTCTATAAAGCGTTAAGCACTTACGAAGAATTAATCAAAGGGTATTATTTGGTAAGCGATTATGCCCAAAGAAGAGCAGACCAGGATTTAAGAGTAAGTGAAAATCAAAATTATGTGGAAATGGCAACGGCGCTGGGAACAAAGATTTCCGAATCAACTTCATTTATGAATCCGGAAATTCTCTCAATGTCTTCCGAAACTATAAAATCATTCTTTGCCGAAAAACCCGAACTATCCCGTTTTAAAATGATGGTGGAAGATATTCAGAGGTTAAAAGCTCATACGCTAAGTGAAAAAGAAGAAAATATTTTAGCTAGCGCGGGAATGTTATCTTCCAATCCTTCCACAATTCATGCAATTTTTGAAAATGCTGAAAAGCCTTATCCGAAAGTTACTTTGAGTGACGGAACGGAAGTAGAACTTTCATCATCAGCATATACAAAATACAGAGCTGTCCCAAACAGAAAGGACAGGGAACTTGTATTCAAAAATGTGTTCGAAAATTACGGTAAGTTCAAAAATACTTTAGGCGCCATTCTGGCAGCAAAGGTTAAAACGGATTTCTTCTTTGCAAAAAACAGAAAATATGAAACTGCGCTAGAATATTCATTGGATAGAAACAATATTCCCACCAAAGTTTACGAAACTTTGATAGAGCAGATAAATAAAAACTTACCCACCTTACACAGGTTCTTAAAATTGAAACAGAAAATGTTGGGTGTAGATACGCTTCATTACTACGATCTTTACACTCCGATTGTTAAGTCTGTCGATATGCAGTTTACTGTTGAGCAAGGACAGAAAATGTTGTTGGATATTTTCAAAGTTCTTGGTGATGAGTATGTAGCAACATTACGCAAAGCATTTCAAGACAGATGGATAGATTATTATCCGAACGACGGTAAGAGAAGCGGTGCATATTCTTCCGGTGCGGCATACGATTATCATCCTTATATTTTAATGAACTGGAATGATGACTATGAATCGCTATCAACCCTGGCGCATGAGTTAGGGCATACAATGCATTCATATTTCTCCAATAAGAATCAGCCTTTCATTACTTCGGACTATCCGATCTTTGTTGCAGAGATTGCTTCCACTTGTAATGAAAGTATCTTGAATGATTATATGGTAAAACATGCAAAGACTAAAGAAGAAAAATTGTTTTTGCTTGGTTCATATCTTGAACTATTGAGAACCACCGTATTCCGTCAAACTTCCTTTGCCGAATTCGAATGGGAAATTCACAAAAAAGTTGAAAAGGGAGAACCATTAACCGGCGAAGTAATGAGTGATATTTATTATGACATTGTTAAGAAATATTACGGAAACGATCAAGGCGTTTGTGTTGTTGATCCATACATAGCTTATGAATGGGCTTATATCCCTCATTTCGTACATTATTCATACTATGTATACCAATATTCGACATCTCTTATTTACGCAACAGCATTTGCACAAAAAATATTGAAAGAAGGACAGCCCGCTGTAGATAATTATTTCAAAATATTGAATGGTGGCGGCAGCGACTATCCGATTAACTTAATTAAAAAAGCGGGAATTGATCCGCTTAGTCCGGAAGCATTCAATCTTACTATGCAAAGAATGAATGAAGTGATGGACGAAATTGAAAAACTAATAAATGAATAGAGAGGAAAGAATGAAAAACTTAATTATATCTTTATTATTTGCCGTAATGTTGGTTAGCTGCGGCAATAAACAAGAAACACAAGAAGAAAAGCTCCCTGCAGGAATGCATGCCGGAGTGATTAAAGAAAAAATCGATACCGACAGTTATGCTTATCTGAATGTTGAAGAGAAAGGGAAAACATATTGGATCGCCGTTCCGGCAATGGATATTAAAGAAGGCGAAAAAGTATATTTTTCCAAATTTATGGAAATGAAAAACTTCCATTCAAAAACTTTGAATAGAGATTTCGAATCGATTCTTTTTGTTGAAGATGCAGCTAAAACCTGGAAAACAACACAAGGTATGTCAACTCTTCCGGAAGGTCATCCAAACATAAAAAATAAAAAAGACAATGAGCCGATTAAAGTAGAAACTCCTGCAGGATTCGTAAGTGTTGGAGACCTGTTCAAAAACAAAAGTGATCTGGCCGGTAAAACCGTTAAAGTAAAAGGAAAAGTAGTAAAATACAATCCTAATATCATGGGTAAAAATTGGATCCATATTCAAGACGGAACTTCGTTCGAAGGTAAAGGTGACATACTTGTAACTTCGCAAGAAAAATTTAATGTTGGTGACGTTGTGAGCGTTCAAGGAACTCTCGTTGCCGATAAAGATTTTGGAGCAGGTTACAAATACGAATTATTGATTGAAGAAGGAAAAATCATTAAATAATTTAAGACACTTGAGCCCCTCGAATGAGGGGCTTTTTTTTATTCGATCGTTATTTTTCACTATTCAGTTTTCTTTCCGCTTTAAGAATAAAAGGTAAAATGTCTTTAATGGCAACAGGTTCTTCTTTATTATTCAAATTTATCACGACTAAAAACCCTTTCAACTCACCGGTTGAAAAGTAAGCATTCATCAATTTTGATTGGTCGCTCAAAACATTATTCCCAAGACTATCCCACATTTCAACCGAAGAGATACAACCTTTTGTTGGTGAGAGTGGATAGTAAATTTCGTTCTTATAATTGTCAAGATCATCAGTGGAACCATGCATAACTAATAATCTTCTTCCGAATTTTCCGGCATAATATGCTTCCCACATATTCCCGTTATCTTTTAAGCTTTCCGGCAATAGCGATGAATAAACCTGTTCATTCCAACTACTTGAATGAATCTTCCCGTGGAGATATTCTTCAACGGGTTTTTCGAACGGTAGTCGTGTAATTACATTCGGTGTCGGACCGATCGATTCGGTTGGTGAAACATAAAATCCTTGTACGGAAAATATTCCTTGTGGAGTATTTCCGTATCTCATAAAACCGGGAAGATTTGCTACTCCCAAACCCAATTGTTGAACATAAAAGATTGAATCTTTTTCATCTCTCACAAACGTTCCGTCGGGTTTTCTAATGATAGTTATACCCGGGTAAATTCGATTGTTTCTGAAGAATGTGAATATTACCGTTTTATGTTTTTGATATTCCCAACTAAGTAAATCAACAATTTCTTTTTCGGAAAGATTCTTGAAATTTTGAATCGATTGCCTGAACTGATTTAGGTATTCGTCACCTTCTTTAGGAAATTTTTTCTTTAATAAATTTAGGATGTAATCCTTGTCCCGTAATTGCGGATAGTGCAAATGATACATAGCCGCATAAGTGAAAACATATTTATCATTTGTTGCGATCAGTATTGAATCTATTTGTTGATTAAATTTCCCGGGAAATAGGGCTTTTGCGCATTCAATTGCTGCACATAAAACTTTTGGCGTAAATATTTTTCTTTTATCGAGCAGATTTTTTACAGCATTGAAAGCTGCTGAATCCCGTTTCATACTGAGGGATATTTCCTTCAAACGATGAATGATTTCCTTGTCATTTAGTTTTTCCGGACGGGAAATCAAATCCTTTTTGTAACCCTCAAGTATTGAATCCTGAGTAAGCCTGTTAGATGAAATGGCATATTTAGAATGCAGTGATTTATTGTTAATTCTGTTTTGTGCAATGCCTACAGAAGAAATAATCAAAAGAAGAATTATTATTCGCATATTATTCAAAAGGTTTTTATCAAATATATAACTTTATTGAATAAAAAAGGGAAGGCGTAAACCTTCCCCGTTAATCCAACTAACATAACAGAGTAGTATTACTGTATAGTATATTTCACCGGATTTGAATACTTATCCGGCAAACCGGCAAACTTAGCAATAATTCTATAATAAATATTTCCTGAACCATTATAAACTTCGTCCCATTGAGTTGCATCGCCCGGTAAATCCGTTACATTTGTAAAATCGGATGAATCAGTTTTCCGTTGAACAGTAATTTTGGTAGCGTTATCAAAATTATTTGTCCAGGTTATATATACATGATTTTTCCCCGCAACGCCGCCCTGTAAATATTCCGGTCCGTCGGGATAGGTATGAATCAGAATATCTTTTACTTCAGGCCATGTTCTATTCTGTCTATCGTAAATCCCGAAATTCCCCCCGTCGTCCCAAGCCATAAATGCGACTCCGTATTGGAGGGCAAATTTCACATTATAAAAATAGTGAAGCATCCGTGAGTTATATTCGCATGCGTGAACGGCGCCGAATTCACTTATCATAACGGGAATATTATTGATTTTTGACCAATCGGAAACCGCTTTGTATTTGTTTTCCATGTTTCTTAAATCATCGAAGCTTCCCCAAGTGCCTTCTCCTTGTCCGCCGAAATTCCACGGATCGTAAGAATGATAATAGCCCATCAAATAATCATCATTCGGTATTTTGGCAGTGAGTAGCTCATCGGAGTTAGCCCATTCATTCCCGCCGAATATTACAATTCTCTTTGGATTTGATTTTCTTATTATGCCCAGTATCCTTTCGTTTGTTTCGTCCACTTCTTGCTTTGTCATACCTTTGGGCTCATTTATAATTTCGAAAAGTAACTTCCCGGATTTATTTGCAAACCTTCTCGAAACTTGTGCCCAAATGGAATCGAATCTGGCTCTGGTTGTGGTATCGGAGTAGTTATTCACAAACCACCATTCATGATGAGCATTCACGATTAAATAGAGATCCCGCTTTAATCCCCAGTCTATAATATTTTCCACTCTCTTCATCCATGTTTCGTCGATAGTAAAGGGTGGTGTTTCTGCCGTGTGTTTTTCCCAACGAACCGGAATTCTTACAATATTAAATCCTGCTTGTTTAATATCGTCGAAATAGTATTCTTGCATCGGACCATTGTTCCATCCGCCTTCGGTTGGCGGTTCTAAAGTATTACCGATATTGATTCCTCTCTTAATCTTCTCAATCACTATTTGAGGCGATTCAAAAGTGTTGGAATTATCCGTAGTTGTCGATTCGGTTGGCATCGACTTTTTACAAGAAATTCCCACTAAAGCTACGAATAAAATATAAATAACAGTTTTAATCGATTTCAATTTTTTTCCTCTTTCTACTTAATTTCAAATTCAGTTTCCAATCCTTCCGATGAATTTGGCCCGACCCAAAGTTTAAATTCTCCGGGTTCAATAACCCATTTATTTTCACTGTTGTAAAAAGCCAGATCGGAAGCTTTGAGCGTAAAGGTGACAATTTTTTCTTCACCCGATTTCAAAAATATTTTTTTGAAGCCTTTTAATTCCTTAACGGGACGTGTAATACTTCCATACAAATCCCTTACATACAATTGAACAACTTCCTGAGCATCATAGTCACCGACATTCTTTACTTTTACGGAAATTGTGATACTTCCGTCAACTTCCATTGTATCGGCAGATAATTTCAAATCGTCATATTCAAATTCAGTGTATGATAATCCGAACCCAAAAGGATATGCGGGTGTATTGGGTGCATCGAGATAATAAGAAAAATAATCAATCGGATTTGCGGGGGTTCCAAGAGGGATTGATGCTTGTACGTCCTTTGGTGCCGGACGACCGGTATTGCGATGATTATAATAAATCGGAATTTGTCCGACTGTTCTCGGGAAAGTAACCGGCAATCTGCCCGAAGGAGAAAATTTTCCACTTAAAATATCAACAATTGCCGGACCACCCATAGTGCCCGGGTGCCAAGCATAAATTACAGCATCTGCAAGACCGGCTTCTTCGGAAAAAGTGAGTGGTCTCCCGGCCATTATTATCAAAACAATTGGTTTTCCCGTCTTTTCAATTTGTCTTATCAACTCGGATTGTGAACCGGGTAAATTTAAGTAAGTTCTGCAATGTGCTTCCCCTGAAAGGATTGCATCTTCTCCCAAGAATAAAAGTACAATATCTGAATTACTTGCCGTTTCAATAGCTTCATCGAAATCTTTGTTTGTGTCGCGGGAGTTATCCAATGCTTTTACATACTTTATTTTGTTTCCGTAAAAATTTTTCAGTGAGGTGAGAGGAGTTATCGCTTCTTCTCCTTTCCCGTCGGGAGTCCACGTGCCAATCTGATCTTCTCCGCTATCTGCCATAGGACCAATAACCGCTATTCTTTTATAATTTTCTTTTAGCGGAAGTATGCCTTCGTTCTTTAACAAAACGAAACTCTCCCTTGCGGCTTCCCTTGCTACTTCTTTATTTTCATCTGTTAAAATTGCCTTTTCGCCTTCAAGTTCTCTAAAAGGATTGTCGAAAAGCCCCAATTCAAATTTAATTTTAAGAATTCTTCTTACTGCATCATCAATTTCCGATACACTGATTTTTCCTTCTTCAACCAGCCTTTCAAGATTTTCAAGATAGCTTGTACCGGCCATTTCCATATCAACACCGGCTTTTACAGCTTTTTCTGCTGCTTGTTTGTCATCTTTCGCAAATCCGTGTTCAACCATCTGATCAATAGATTTCCAATCGCTTACAACAAAACCGTCGAATCCCCATTCATTTTTTAATATATTACGAATGGTGTGAATATTTCCCGAAGCGGGGACACCGTTCAAATCGTTAAACCCGGACATAATAGTTGCAACACCTGCTTTAACCGCAGCTTTGAAAGGAGCCAAATAAACATTTCGTAATTCTGTTTCCGGAATTAAAGTAGTATTGTAATCCCTCCCAGCTTCCGATGCACCGTAGCCTACATAATGTTTTGCACATGCAGCCATTGAATATTTATCCGAAAGTTTATCTCCTTGAAATCCTTTAACCATAGCAACAGCCATTTGGGATGCCAAGTACGGATCTTCTGAGGGGGATTCAACAATTCTTCCCCATCTGGGATCGCGGGTAATATCCATCATCGGAGCAAATGTCCAGTGAATGCCTTGTTGCGAAGCTTCGTATGCAGCAACCCTGCAAGTATTTTCAACCAACTCGGGATTCCAGGTAGCTCCCAAAGCCAATGGCAAAGGCATAACGGTTCTGTAACCATGAATAACATCCCTCCCGAAAAGAAGGGGAATGCCCAACCTGCTTTCTTCCACCGCAAGTTTTTGATACTTCATCTTTGTATCGATATCTCCGGCATTCAGCAAAGACCCGAAATGTCCTTCTCTTATCCCTTCTTCCAAATTTTTAGCCCAAGGCACACCTTGTGTCATTTGCCCAATTTTTTCTTTTAGAGTCATTTTGCCAATCAGCTCGTTGATCTTTGCATCATATTGTTGCTGAGCAATGATGGTAAAAGTGATAAGAAAGAATATTAAAATTGTGAAATGCTTCTTCATTTATTCCCCAAGTTTATTAGCGGTTAATTTTGTCAAATTTTATTCCAATTTCTAACTGCTATTATGGAGATATATCCAATCATTTAAAGAAAATTCATTTATTCGATTATTGAAATAATAATCGGAGTTATAATTTTATTACTAAACTCTATAATGTTATTTGATAAAGCTTTTATTAAGTTTGTCAGTTAAAAATCAGAGTAAATGAGAAAATATTTTTATTTCATATTGTTTGTGATGATAGCTTCCGGTTCTACAATGGCACAGGACGGAACGCTGAAATTCTATTATCCCGACGGTAAATTGGAATCGGAAATAACTTATATAAAGAATGTCCTTAACGGCTATTCAATTTGGTATTATAACAACGGAAACAAAAGAAAAGAGGTTTATTATTCGGATGGTAAACCGGATGGCTTTGTTAAATACTATTACGAGAACGGTTTGGTGAGTGCAGAATTTTCTGTAAAAGACGGGGTGAGGGACGGCATCACTAAATTTTATTATCCGAACGGGGCACTTAAAGAAGTGCGGAGTTATGAAAAAGGTCGCTTGGTAAAAAGTTTACATTTAGAATATGATTCCACATACATAGCACCGCTGGAAGCTTATGAAGGAGCCGAATCCCAAATTAAAAACAGAAAAAAGGATGGGGAATTTTTATGTGAAGCGGAATTTTGTCCGGAACCAATAGGCGGCATGCAAGCAATAAAAGAACATCTCATTTATCCGAAGCATGCAAAATTATATGGTTTGGAAGGGAAGGTTATTTTAAAAGTTCATGTTGACAAGAAAGGAAATACCGGACAGATTGAAGTATTGAAATCCCTTGGTTTGGGTTGTGACGAAGCGGCAATTGATGCCGTTAGGAAAGTGCATTTTTTACCCGGGCAGAACGAAGGGAAAGCCGTGGATACTTGGGTGGTAATGAGCATCAATTTCAAATTGAACTCTGAAAAAGAGAATAAAACAGTTAATATTAAACCGGAATTGGAAACCCCGGAATTTGCTTTCGACGAATTTCCCGAGGAAGTGAAAGAGGAACCATCTTCAACAATAGCCGAAGTTTCCACTGATTCAAATATTGTACTTTTTAATCAAAAAGAACCGGAAGTAGCGATAACTGAATTAAATCAAAACGAAAATAAAAATTATCAGATATCTGAGACAGTAACTGAGAAGAAAAATTCTGTGCCGGAAAAAGAAATTTCAGCGAAAGAAGAAACATACTCTTCCGATCAAATAAAATTACTTTCGTGTGATGCGGAAGAATGTCCCGAACCCAAAGGGGGAGTGGAGAAGATTAAAGAAAATCTATTCATTCCCACAAAAGTTAAAAAATTGAAACTGGAGGGAACGGTAATCGTCGAAGCGGAAATAGACCAATACGGTTACGTTAGGGACACTCATGTTATTCAAAAAATGGGACACGGTTGCGATGAATCTGCCGAAGTTGCAATACTTGATACCCATTTCACTCCGGCTAAAAACAACGGTAAGAAAGTCAGATGCAAATTGAAAATAGCGATTCCGTTTAGTTATAAAAAATAGTGTGAGTTTTAACTTGTAAACTCACACTATTCTAAAAGTTAATCGTAAACCTTCTACTTCATTAATCCTGAATCAATTGAATAAATTCCTTTTCCAATTCTTTGCCTCTATTTCTTCCATACCAGAGGTGAAGTTTTTCTATGAACTCATCCTTGGATAAACCTTCTTTTTTCCACTCTGCAACCATTTGTTTGGCAAGTGCAGGTCTCGGTCCCCATTGAAATAATTCATCCCCATTCTCATTAAAAGCAACTAACTTGGGTATACTCCGGGTACCGTTGGTTAAATACAAATCCATTATTTCAGGATGTTCATCCCGGAGAACGATTCGCAATTCTATTTTATCATTCAATTCTGCTATTTTAGCAATGTAGGGTAAATTTTGAGCGGAATCCCCGCACCAGGTTTCGGTGATCACCATCCATATCTGTTTATTCGAAATGGATTTTACTTTATCTATAAGTTCTGAACTTGGTTGATAAGTCTTCTCAATTCTGCTGCTCCTTTGCCAATTCAATTTTGTATATCTCAGTAAATTCGCTTCTTTCTCATCTTCCACTTGATCTGTATCTTTTTCTATAATCGATTCGAACAATTTTTTATAATCATTATAACTCATAGAACTTTCAATTATTTTATTCAATAAATTTTCCATATTTCCTCCATTTGTAGATTGAATGTAATATAATAGGAAGAGAAGTTTTGTTAATTAGTTTACAATATTTAAAAGCGCACCCATTCAGAGTGCGCTTTAAAAATATTATTTAAATTCTTTTTCAATTTGAAATTCCGGTTTAATGTCAACCGGTAAGTCTGTTAACTTATCTATCAATATTTTCATTGAAGGACTCAATACTGCATATTGAGCAATCATTTTTTTTGCACCTTCATAATCACCTGTGGCTTGTATCATCAACAAGTCGTGTCCCAATTGTTTTAACGCATCATAAACTTTATCGTAGTTAACTCCGACCACTTTATTTTTTTCGTCGAAATAGTAGCCGCCATGTTTTAATAAATAATTATAAATGATTGCATTCCCTCCGCCGTGAGCTTCGTTAATACCGAAACGAACCGAACGGAATATTCCAGCAAGGAATGTAGCCCAAATCTGTTTTTCGAATGATTTCGGGTAAACACCTTTTTCAATCATGAATATATTATTCAACATTCCAAGAATATCTGCCTTACATTCTTCCATTGTTGAATAAGTTTCTTTCAAGGCTTTGTTGACTGCAGTTTTTCTTCCATCAACAGTAATGAATCCGGGTCCAATTCCATGCGACATTTCGTGCATCAATGTATGGTTAAAGAATCCGTCGAACGTTACATAATCAATATCCGATTGGTTCAACACTCTTCGGGCAATAGGGAAAAGGAGCTTGTCAAATTTGGCTTCGTGAATATTTTTAAGCATAACTTTTTTGGAGCCTTTTGCTTTTCTTACCCTTTCGTCGTTAGGTAAATTAAATGCAAGTGTCTGAACTCCGGCTTTGGTATCACCCGCAGAAAAAACTTCTTGCACAACCATAATGGGAGATTCACTTCCACGATTGAAATTTTTATACTTATCGGGTATTGGAAGGTTGGCTTCCATATCGTTCAAATAGCTGGCGAATTTTTTCAGCTTTGCACTTTCTTCCGGATCCACTAAAGTAAGAAAACATTCGAAAGATGCTTTATAATTGAATAATCCATCTTCGTAAACTTCATACGGACCGATTATTACTTCAATTGTATGGTCTTTCAAATCCATCCAATCCATATCGCTTTGGAAATAATCGTTGCTCAAAAACGCATCTGCCCTGGAAATCAAATACCTGCGGAGAGATTTATTGTCGGCATAATCGGCAGCTTCTTTAAGTAGATTGGAAGCTTTGGTTAATTCTTCTTTATAATATTCCGAATAAGGAATAGCAACCAATCCGTTATCCTTTCTTCTAATAACAGTAAACTCTGAAGTAAATTTATCTCTGTCTTCCGGATGCTCATCGAGCCACTTATTAAATTCGTCTTTTGTCATATCCTCCGGATAAAAATTTGCTCCTAATGGTTTTTCTTCTGTGCCGATAAACGGTTTATCATGTTCAAGTCTGTCGAATGGTCCGAACATGATATTGAACAATTGTAGCCTTAGTTTATCTGCTTCATCTTTTGATGCCATTAGCTCTTTTTTAATTTCATGATTCTTTGAATAGACTTGATCGAGGAAGATATCGTCAATTATTTTTGCGGCTTTGTACAATTTTTCAACAACCACCTTTTGCCTTTCATCCAATAAATTATGATCATAATCGATTTTGGTTGGGGCGAATTTACTTATCTTCGATTCCAATTCTTTCATTTCCATCTTATCTTCCTTTTTGCAAGCAGTTAAACTTAAAATAACAACCATCAAAACTAGCGACAACTTCATTTTCATATATCCTCTGAATTTTATTTGCATTGGTACTCAAATTTAATCATTCGAATTTACAATCCCAATTGTTGCATGAATGTATATTAAAATAGACACTGTAATATTATTAAAATGCCCAAAACGATCTGAAATCGAAAGATTTAAAATGGCATAGCATTTGAACTCTATATTGAAAATTTCGGAGGATGTCATGAAAAAGTTATTTGCAATATTTGTTTTATTAACGGTAGTTTGGGTTCAGAACACAGATGCCCACAGATATAGATACCGGGATGTTAACATCAACTATTTTTATTATGAGTTAAGCCCCTATGGTGACTGGATGCAGATTGAAGGTGGCATGTTGGTTTGGAAACCGATTTTTACTTCATACGATTGGATGCCTTATTCAGACGGCAGGTGGATTTGGACTGACTATGGTTGGTATTGGGATTCCTACGAACCATTCGGTTTCATTACTTATCACTACGGAAGATGGTTTTACGATGAATATTATGGTTGGGTTTGGATGCCGGATTACGAATGGGCTCCCGCCTGGGTTGAATGGAGATACAATGATGTTTATGTAGGATGGGCGCCTTTACCTCCTTATGCAGAATTCAGAGCGAATGTTGGAATTCATTTTACAGTAAGATGGAGGTCTCCATTTAGTCATTGGCGTTTTGTTAGTTACGGAAGATTCTGTGCCCCTAACGTACATAACTATTTTGTTAATCAAAGGTATGTGGAAGGATTTTTCAGAACCACCAAATACCGTAATGCATATGAAAGACGTAAAGGAAGAATTATAAATTACGGTATTGACAGAAGAATTGTTGAAAGAAGGTCAGGTAGCCGTATACGTAGTAGGTCTTTGAATTTTACAAGCAACAGAAACTCGCTCGTTTCACGTTCAAATTCACGGGACGTAATAAGAGTTTATGAACCCGATTCAAAAACAGTATCAAGATACGGTTCTATTAAAAAAGAAAAAATAAAAAGAGCCGGAAAGTCTTCGTTGAAAGTTGATAAAGTTGTTGTTAAACGAAACAATGAATATAAGAATAGTGGTGATTATAAAGTTAAAAGATCGGGAAACTCTATTCGTAAAAATTATTCGCCGGACAGAATTTATAAGAAAGGGAAACAGAATGCCAGCGAATTGAATAAAAGTGAAAGAAAGAAAAAAGTTAAAAGCAAAGTAGTTCAATCTGATCGATTTAATAATTTCAAAAAAGGTGAAAGAAGAGGAATCGAAAGCGGAAGAAAGAAGACTTATAAAAACTATGGTAATACAAAAAGGAACAAAAGAACAGAATCAATTAATTCGGCAAAAAAGAAAAATAAAGTATCGATCCGGAAATCTATAAGAAGATCTGATCCGGGTAATAAAAACCTTTCCAAAAGTAGAAGGTTGTCCTCCGGAAAAAGGGAAAAAAGTAACAACAAGAAAAATAGAAACGGAAGAAATTAAATCATAAATCCCCTCTCAAGCCGCGAAAGCCGGGGCGTCCTGCTCCGGTTTTTTTATATTAATATCTAATTGAATCTGACCGGTAAATATTTTAATTTGCAAACTCACCGCAAAATAATTACGAGGCGTGCTATGGGAAAGAGAAATAACAGTTGGGCAGTAACTTCCGAAGTTGAAAAATATTACCTCAATCTTTCCGGTAAAAAATTTATTTATGAACCGACGGAAAAAATTCCCGTGATTCAAGTATCCAATTTCCCCGAGCTTGGTAAATTGACGGCATTAAGATTTATTGAATGGGTTCAAAAAAATCCCAGAGGAGTTGTGTCTCTTCCTACCGGTAAAACTCCCGAGCATTTTATTAAGTGGTCTTTTCATATACTCAAGAATTGGGATACGGCAGATGTACGTAACGAATTAAAAAAAGTGAATATTGATTATTCCGTTAAACCCGACTTGTCAAATTTACGATTCGTTCAAATTGATGAATTCTATCCGATAAACGCTTATCAGCATAACTCTTTCTTCTATTACATTCAAAAATTCTACATTAAAAATTTAGGGTTCGATCCGGCAAAAGCTCTTTTCATCAATGTAAACGAAATTCCTACTGCCGAGGGCTTGCCTTTAAATCAAATATTCAAAGATAATATTGTAGATCTTTCGCTAAGAACCCGTTATGCTTCGAATAGGGAAGAGAGACTACAAAAAGAAACTATTGAATTGGTGGATGAGTTTTGTACTCAATACGAAAAGAAAATTAGAAAGATGGGCGGCATAGGGTTTTTCCTCGGTGGGATTGGCCCCGACGGACATATAGGTTTTAACGTAAAAGGAAGTGATCACTACTCTACTACCAGACTCTGCCCGACAAATTATGAAACACAAGCAGCAGCTGCAACAGATTTAGGCGGAATTGAAATAGCAAGAAACAGATTGGTTATAACAATCGGATTAAATACAATTACCTATAACAAAAATGCTACTGCAATTATAATTGCTGCCGGCGAAGCAAAGGCAAATATTGTTAGGGATTCTATTCAATCGGAGATGTCGAATAAACATCCGGCAACAGTGCTACAAAAATTGAAAAACGCACGCTTCTTCTTAACCGATGGAGCGGCGCACAGGTTGGAGGAAAGAAGATATGTAGATTTGGAGAATGAGAAAAAATTATCCAAACAGAGTATAGAAAGGGTCATTATTAATCTTTGTATGGAAACAGGCAAAAGTTTAGACAAACTGACTGATGATGATTTCAAACAAAATAAATTTACTAATCTTATTCTGAAACGGACGAAAAAATCTCCGCAGGATTTAATTAATAGAGTTCGAAACGATTTAATTTTACGTTTCAACAATGGAATGAAAATGCTAGAACACGAAAGATTTCTTCATACGGCTCCTCATCACGATGATATAATGCTGGGGTATTTGCCATACATTAATCATTTGGTTCGAACGCCTTACAATAAGCACCATTTTGTTTATCTAACAAGCGGATTCACTGCGGTTACCAATATGTATATGCTTTCTTTAATGGAAGACTTAAAGCAATTTATGGATTCGGGATATTTTCAAAAAAGATTTACCCAGAATTATTTCGATCCGAATTTTATAAACGGCAGAAACAGAGATGTTAATTTATACTTGGACGGAATTGCGCAACATAGCCGCACACTAAAAACAGAAGCAATAAGCAGAAGGGTATTGAGAAATCTGATTGAGATATATGAAGAAGATAATGTTACTTATTTGAAAGACAGAGTAGATGAATTAATAAATTATTTCAAAACACAATATCCGGGTAAAAAGGATATAACCCATGTACAGAAACTTAAAGGAATGATGCGGGAATGGGAAGTTGAAGTGCTTTGGGGATATTTTGGATTTAGTGTGGAAGACGTTAGCCATTTAAGATTGGGTTTCTATCAAGGTGATATATTTACCGAAAATCCTACATTGGAAAGAGACGTTATGCCTATTTACCAATTGATAAAGAAGATTAAACCGACAGTGCTAACCGTGGCTCTGGATCCGGAGGGAAGCGGACCAGATACTCATTATAAAGTTCTTCAAGCAATAACCGAAGCTTTACGTTTATACGAAAAAGATGCTGACGTCAGTAAATTGAGAATATGGGGTTACAGAAACGTTTGGTATCGTTTCCATCCGGCGGAAGCAAACTTATATGTGCCTGTAAGTTTAAATTCATTTTCGATATTGGACAATTCGTTTAAGTATTCATTCGGTTCACAAAGGAATGCATCTTTCCCAAGTTATGAATACGATGGTCCTTTCAGCCGGTTGGCGCAAATAGTTCAAACGGATCAGTATAGAATAATAAGATCATGTTTAGGTAAAGGATATTTCTTGAACAATAAAATGCCAAGGGTTCGTGCGGCCAAGGGAATGGTATTCCTGAAGGAATTAACTCTGAAAGAATTCTATAAACACTCGGCAAGATTGAAAAAACTTACAGAAAATATTTGACGGAACTTTAGAAGGGGCTTATCTAATTATATGAGCGGGAATTTTTCTCGCTCATCTCTCTTTTTTATCTTTGTGGAATGAAAATTTCAAGTTTCCGGAATAAAATAAATAATGTAATATGGTTATTCCCGTTTCTCTTATTTACGGGGCTATCATTTATATTTAACGAAGGGCTTTCCGTCAATCCCAATCGTCCTATTGAGGACGAACATTATACTAATGCTTTAATGAATAATGAGAGGGGGAATGTTGATTTTATTGCGGATTACCATTTCGATATTAGATTTCATGAATTGAACGATATTATTGCAGTTAAAGAAAAAATAATTTGGCGGAACAAAACAAATTTTAAAACAAATGAAATCTATCTTCATTTATACGCAAATGCTTATAGAAATAATAGAACACTTTTTGCCTCTGTTTATAATATTACGGAAGAAGCTAAGACCGGAATAAATATAGAAGAACTGACCGTTAACGGAGAAGCAAAACAATTGGAAGTTGTTCGTCCCGATGTTGATAATAAATATGATTCTACGGTTGCAAGAATTGCATTATCAAATTTTGTATTACCCGGAGACTCCGTTGAAATAAATATAATTTATACTTTGAAAATTCCTATTTCCATCAAGAGGTTTGGCAAGGCAAGAGGTGCGGATTTTTATTTTGTATCGCAATGGTACCCGAAAGTAGGCGTCTTCGAAAAAGGGAAGTGGGTCTGTAATCAATATTTCCCGAGGTTAAACTTCTATTCCGATTTCGGAAGATACGATGCAATGATAAATTTACCTGCCAAATACGATTTGGCATCAACCGGGATTGTAAAAAAGAAGTATACTGCCAACAATAGAACAACATACGAAGTTGCCCAAGACGCTGTTCACGATTTCGCATTCACCTTTGCAACGGGAGTAATAGATACATCGGATATTTACCGGAGAAATGACGGTTCGGAAATAAAGATAAAAATGATGGTGCAAGAAGATAACGATGAATATATAGATAGGTTTTTCAATTCAATAAAATTTGTACTGAAATATTTCGAACAAAACGTGGGGGAATATCCTTATCAACAAATCACAATGGTTGATTGCCCACGTTCCAGCGCATCCGGTGGAATGGAATATCCCACTCTTTTTACTGTTGGAGCAAATTTGTTTTCACCCGAGAATACACATTATCCCGAAAAGTTAGTCTTCCACGAATTTATTCACCAATATTTTTACGGCATATTGGCAAACAACGAAACCGCGGAAGCATGGCTCGACGAGGGATTTACTTCTTACTTTGCCAGTAAAGTTACTGAAGAATATTTTGGTGAGAAAGGTTATTTGACATTCAAGGCATTTAGTTATTTGCCGGTATATGGTATCAACTTTTTAGGCTACAAAGAAATTCCGATTATTTATTCCTTGGGATTTTTTGAATATCCTGAAGAAGGCAGAGCATTAAAAAGATATTATGCCGATAAGATTACCGGAGCAATTGCCGACACGAGTTACAAATTGCCATCGGTTTTGTCATATGTTATAAATGCTTATTCCAAACCTGAACTAATGCTCCATTCTCTTGAAAGGATAATGGGCGAAAACAACTTCCATGAATTGATTAAAGAATATTATTCCCTCTACAAATTTAAACATCCGAAATCGGAAGACTTTATTTCACTTGTAAAAAATCATACAAGTGAAAATCTTGATTGGTTTTTCGATAACGTTTTTTATAGTTCCAAACTCTTTGATGATAGAATAAGATATTTACGAAAGGTAAGTGAAAACGAGTATGAATTTTTTGCGGAAAGATTAGGCGACGGATATTTTAAGAATGACATTTATTGTTATACTGAATCGGATACTATCAAACTGGTTTGGAGTGAAAAAGAGAAGTATAAAATATTTCGTGTAAAGACGAAAGACGAGATAGTTGCGGTGGAAATTGATCCGTTGCGTAAAAATTTATTTGATGTGAATTATTCGAATAACTCGTTCACTATTGAAGAAAAAATTTGGGGCACGGCTTCAATCTCTATTAAATGGTATTTTTGGATTCAGAACGCGCTAATGGTGTTGGGGAGTATAGGATGATACCTACAGCAAAGGCAGCACTGGTAGCCGGTTCAAGGCAAATTTTTTATAAGCAAAAGTTTATGCTTCTGCTCTTTGTAACAAACTCAATACTTGCGTTGATAATGACCATACCGGTATCAAACATGTTGTACGATAATCTGAATCATTCTTTAATGAGTGATAAATTGGCGATGGGATTCAATTTTATTTGGTTCACTCAATTTATGGAAATTTATAAAAGAGGAATATCCCAACTTCCACTTTTGCTTTATGGTGTTGCATTCATATATGTATTGATAAATACATTTTATGCCGGAGGATTGATTTCGGTTTTTAACTCTCCCCAAAAAGATCACATCATCGATTTCTTTTACGGAGGAGTGAAATATTGGTTCAGGTTTATGAAAGTAGTACTCATTTCTGTTCTTTTGTATGTTACGGCATTCATTATCAATTCGTTTTTCGGAGACTTTATTCATTACCTTTTCTACGGCACTGAGAATGAAATTTGGGATTTTTCTTTACGTGCATTCCGTTATGCTTTTTTAATTTTTATGATCGGTATTGTTTCTATAGTCTCCGATTATACCAAAGTAATTATGGCAGCGGAAAACAGTCACGATTTAATTGGTTCTATTAAGAAAGCTGCAATTTTCATTAATCAGAATTTCAGAAAAGTCTTCGGGGTTTTCTTTTTTGTAGCTCTCTTAGGAGGATTGGGGAGTGTATTTTATAACATTTTTGATTTGGTTATACCCAGAACCCCCTATTATTTTCTGATTCTCTCCTTTATTCTTCAACAAATCTTAGTTATCTTTCGACTCAATATTAGAATGTTATTTTACTCGACCGAAGTTTTGTTGTATAAAGATTTGAATGCAGAAGTTTTGGAAAAGGTTGAATTAGTTGAAACGGAGAAATAATGGCAATATTACCGATTACTTTATATGGTGATACAATATTAAGAAAAAAAGCAAAAAAGATAGAGCAAATAGATGATTCATTGATAGGCTTCATCGCCGATATGTTCGAAACAATGCATAATGCAAATGGAATCGGACTGGCGGCCAATCAAGTAAATTCTGATTTATCCCTTTTTATTGTTGATTTGAGTGTGATGGATGAATTCAAAGATATTAAGCCGATCACCTTGATCAATCCCGAAATAATTGAAGAGTCCGAAGAAACAGCCATATTCGAAGAAGGGTGTTTAAGTTTGCCGAATTTAAGAGCAGACGTTGAAAGACCGGAAATTATTCGCGTAAAGTATTTGGATGTGAACGAGAATGAACAAATTCTCGAAGCTGATGATCTGTTAGCGCGTGTCATTCTTCACGAGTATGATCACTTGATTGGGAAAATGATCCCCGACAGAGTGGATCCAAAATCGAAGAAAAAATTGCAAAACTTACTCTCGAAGATCAGCAAACGAACTATGGATTTCGATTATCCCGTTTCCGAGCGATGTTGATCCCTTCTGCGTAAAGCTTTTTACATTTTACTCACTACAAATCTCTTATATTTGTATTTCAATTTTTGAAATGCTATGTGAGATTAGTATAAACAATTAAGCTTAACATTTGGTGAAAAAGTAAACATGAAAATTATATTTTTTGGAACGCCCGATTTTGCAGTGCCTTCTTTAAGGGAAATAATTAAGAACGGACACGATGTTGTTGCTGTGGTAACCGCCCCGGATAAAGAAAGGGGAAGGGGACGCAAGGTAACGTACACAGCAGTAAAGCAATTTGCGTTGGAGAATAACTTAAAAGTACTACAGCCGGAGAAATTGAAGGATCAAAATTTTGTAGATGAATTAACTTCGTTGAATGCAGATCTATTTGTAATAGTTGCTTTCAGAATTCTTCCCCCGGAGGTATTCCGGATTCCTCCGAAAGGGTCATTCAATCTGCATGGTTCTTTATTGCCCAAATACCGTGGCGCTGCGCCAATTCAATGGGCATTGATTAACGGTGAAACCAAAACCGGATTGACTACTTTCTTTTTGGAAGAGAAAGTTGATACGGGAAATATTATTCTTCAAAAGGAAATAAATATTTTACCCGAAGATGATCTGGGTTCGCTTCACGATAGAATGAGTGAAGTTGGAGCTAAACTGGTTGTTGAAACTGTTAAGAAAATAGAAAACGGAAATTATCAATTAAAAAAACAAGACGATTCGGAAGCCACGCCCGCACCTAAAATAACAAAGGAGGTTTGTGAGATCAATTGGGAAAATTCCGCAGTGGAAATTCACAATTTGATCCGCGGATTGTGTCCCTTCCCGGGAGCTTACTTTATCAACGATAATAAATTGATTAAGGTGTTTAAATCTAAAGTGATTGATGAAAATGATTTGCGTCCCGGACAGATATTTCAAACCAAAAAAGAAATATTCGTCGGAACAAGTAATGGAAAAATTCAAATATTGGAATTGAGACCCGAAGGAAGAAAAAGAATGACTGCTGAAGAATTCCTTAGGGGTTATAAATTGAAGGAGAATTAAATGGAATATTATAACAATATACTAGAAAGAATTGGCAATACGCCTTTAATTAAAATTAATAAAATAAATAAAGGTTTGAAGCCTCAAATATTTGCCAAGTTGGAATCCGCAAATCCCGGAGGCAGCGTTAAAGACAGAATAGGTTATGCAATGATTGTGGATGCCGAGGAGAGAGGCGAACTCAAACCGGGTGGAACAATCATAGAAGCAACCAGCGGTAATACCGGAATTGGTTTGGCTTTAACTGCTGCAGTGAAAGGATATAAATCCGTTTTTGTAGTTACGGATAAAGTGAGCAGTGAAAAAATAAATTATTTACGTGCCTTGGGTTCCGAGGTGATTGTGGTTCCCAATGCGGTAGAACCCGATTCACCCGAATACTATGTGAATGTGGCTAAAAGAATTCATGCCGAAACTCCAAACTCAATCTTTGCTTATCAGTATTCGAATCCGGCAAACCCCGAAATGCACTACAAAACAACGGGGCCCGAAATTTGGAGACAAACAGACGGCAAGATTACCCATTTTGTTGCTTCCATCGGAACTGGCGGAACAATAAGCGGAACTTCAAGATTTTTGAAGGAAAAAAATCCCGATATTGTAACTATAGGCGCAGATCCGCTTGGCTCTATCTTCAAAACTTATAAAGAAACCGGCGAATTGATTAAGGGGACACCCTATTTGGTTGAAGGTATCGGCCAGGATTGTTTACCGAAAAATGTTCACTTCCAGTACATTGATAAAATTATAAATGTAAGCGATAGGGATTCATTTTTAGCGGCAAGAAAAATTACTCAGGAAGAAGGAATTTTTTGCGGTGGAAGTACCGGAACAATTGTTCATGTTGCCCTTAAAGTGGCTGAGGAATTGACCGAAGACGACGTTCTTGTATTCATTGTTTGCGATACTGGTGAAAGATATCTTTCCAAAATGCACAATATTGAATGGCTGCGTCAAAACAGAATTTTGGATTCAAAGCCGAGAACGGCAAGGGACGTATCCGATAATAAAAAATACAAAGGATTGGAAAACATTTATTACGTTCATAAAAATGACAAGGTTAAAGATGCAGTACAATTGATGAACGAAAAGGGTATATCGCAACTGCCCGTTTTTGATGAACATTTGAATTCTGTCGGTTCAATTAGGGAAAACAATATTTTGAAAAAGATACTTTCGGATGCCGGAACTATGAATAAAAACGTTGCCGAAGTTATGGAAAAACCTTTCCCCCAACTGGACGCCAAAGCGCCCATCTCCGAAGTGAAAGAAGTTTTGCAGAATAACGGTGTTGCTTTGGTAGTTGATTTCGGCAGAATAACCGATTTAATTACACTATACGATTTAATTGATTTTGATTAAGGAGAAATTATGGGTTTTTCAACTAAAGCTATACATGCGGGACAAAAAGCCGACGAAACTACCGGTGCGGTTATTACCCCTTTATATTTGACTTCTACATATCAACAGATAGAACTGGGCAAACATAAAGGATTTGAATACGGTCGTACTCATAACTTAACGAGAAAAGCGCTGGAAGATAATGTAGCGGCTTTGGAGAATGCCAAATATGGCGTTGCCTTTGCTTCGGGACTCGCATCAATACAAGCTTTAATGGGCTTGGTTAAAAGCGGGGATCATGTAATTGTTTCCGATAATGTTTACGGCGGCACTTACAGACTGTTCGAAACAATTTACAGAGATTACGGAATAGATTATTCATGGGTTGATATGCGAAATATTGATAATATTAAAAACGCTATTAAACCCAATACAAAGTTGATATACGTGGAAACCCCCACCAACCCAATGCTAAATTTAACGGACATTTCCGCCGTAGCAGAAATTTGTAAAGAAAACGGATTCCTTTCCATTGTTGATAATACTTTCATGAGTCCCTATTTCCAAAGACCGATTGAACTTGGTGCGGATATAGTTGTTCACAGTTCAACAAAATATTTGAACGGACACAGCGATATTATCGGTGGGATTGTAGTGACATCGAATGAAAAGGTTTATGAACGGTTAAAATATTTACAGAATGCAGCCGGAGCAGTTCCGTCTCCTTTCGATTGTTGGTTAACTCTTCGTTCGACAAAAACTTTAGCCGTAAGGATGAAGCAGCATAACGAGAATGCCATGAAAATTGCGGAATTCTTGGAGAACTCCGATTTTGCCGAGAAGGTCTATTACCCCGGATTGAAATCGCACCCGCAACATGAACTTGCGAAAAAGCAGATGAGTGGATTCGGCGGGATAGT
>CAZULK010000013.1:0-33377 GCA_964621225.1 uncultured Melioribacteraceae bacterium
TATGATTTTATTTTAATAAGACACCTTGGGCTGTTTTTCATGCTTTGTCTCATTTAAAAAACAGTTCATTTTGACCCATTTTTTTATTACATTAGCGTATTAAATAAGACAAAACATATAATTAAGGATTTTATATTATGCCTAATCAAAACAAAAGCAATCCGTTGTTTGATGAATTAGAATTACAAGAGTGGCTGGAATCATTGGAGTATGTACTTCAATCGGGTGGACCGGAAAAAGTACGTGAACTTTTGAATGAGCTCGACACTTATGCTCACGAGTCGGGTGTTGACCTTCCGTTCACAGCCAACACTCCTTATATAAACACAATTCCGAAATCGAAACAACCTCCATTCCCCGGAGGCAGAGAGATAGAAAGAAGAATAAAAAGCATTATTCGTTGGAATGCTATGGCTATGGTTGTTCGAGCCAACAAACATTCCTCCGGCATTGGCGGACATATATCCACCTTTGCTTCAGCTGCAACTTTATACGAAATAGCATTCAACCATTTCTTCAAAGGAAAAGACGACGGAGAAATGGGCGATATTATATATTTCCAAGGACATGCTGCTCCGGGAATTTACGCCCGTGCATTTTTGGAAGGCAGAATTTCGGTTGAACAACTTGAAAACTTCCGAAGGGAATTAGCCGAAGGAGGAGGTTTATCTTCATATCCTCACCCATGGTTAATGCCGGACTTTTGGGAGTTCCCCACGGTTTCGATGGGATTGGGACCGATTCAAGCAATTTATCAAGCAAGATTCAGCCGTTATTTGGAAGACAGAGGATTAAAAAAACCGGGCGGAAGAATTTGGGCATTCTTGGGTGACGGTGAAACCGATGAACCTGAAACACTCGGTGCAATTTCTTTGGCAGCAAGAGAAAAATTGGACAATCTTACATTTGTCATTAATTGTAATCTTCAAAGATTGGACGGGCCGGTTAGAGGTAACGGAAATATTGTTCAGGAATTGGAAGCGGTATTCCGCGGTGCCGGTTGGAACGTAATTAAAGTAATTTGGGGCGGTGAATGGGATGACCTGCTCGAAAAAGATAAAACCGGACTCCTAGTTAAAAGAATGAACGAAGTGGTTGACGGCGAATCCCAAAAATACATAGTGGAACCCGGAAGTTATGTAAGGAATCACTTCTTTGGCAAATATCCCGAACTGCTTAAATTAGTAGAAAATTTAACCGACGAACAGATTCAAAAAATGAAACGGGGCGGACACGATCCCGAAAAGGTTTATGCTGCATATAAAGCTGCAGTAGAACATAAAGGTCAGCCAACGGTTATTCTTGCCCGAACAGTGAAGGGTTATGGAATGGGCGAAGCCGGTGAAGGTAAAAACATTACACACCAACAGAAAAAATTGAATGAAGAAGAGTTGATGCATTTCAGAACAAGATTCGGAATTCCAATTTCCGACGAAGATGTTGCAGAAGCTCCATTCTATCGTCCTCCGGAAGATTCTCCTGAAATAACTTACTTGAAAAACAGAAGAAAAGAACTGGGAGGATATGTTCCGAAAAGGATTGTAAGAAATCATCCCATTCAAACACCTAGCGAAGAGTTGTTCGAAGAGTTTTATAAAGGAACCGGCGACAGGGAAGCTTCCACCACAATGGTATTTGTTAGAATGCTAACAAAATTGTTGAAAGACAAAGAGGTGGGTAAACTAATTGTTCCTATCGTTCCCGACGAAGCAAGAACTTTCGGAATGGAAGCTTTGTTCCGCCAGGTTGGAATTTATTCCCACGTAGGACAGTTATATGAACCCGTTGACAGAGATAGTTTGCTTTATTACAAAGAAGCAAAAGACGGTCAGATACTTGAAGAAGGAATTACGGAAGCTGGTTCGATGTCGTCGTTCATTGCAGCGGGAACAGCCTATGCAAACCATGGTGTGAATACCATTCCGTTCTTTATCTATTATTCAATGTTCGGTTTTCAAAGAATTGGAGACCTTGCTTGGGCTGCCGCCGATATGAGATGTAAAGGTTTCTTGATTGGAGGTACTTCCGGAAGAACAACTTTAGCGGGAGAAGGATTACAGCATCAAGACGGACAGAGTCATTTACTTTCTTACCCCATTCCGAACTTAAAAGCTTACGATCCGGCATTCGCTTACGAAATTGCCGTGATTATCCGGGAAGGCATTTATAGAATGTATGAGAAACAAGAAGATATTTTCTATTACATTACCGTAATGAATGAAAATTATGCACAGCCCGAAATGCCGAAAGGTAAAAATATTAAAGAAGGTATTTTGAAAGGCATGTATAAATACCGCGCTTCCAAAAAGCCATCCAGAATTAAAGCCCATTTAATGGGTAGCGGTGCAATTATGAACGAAGTGCTGAAGGCTCAAGAAATATTGGAAGAAAAATATAGCGTTTCTGCAGATGTTTGGAGTGTAACAAGCTACAAAGAACTCCATCTTGATGCACTTGAGACAGAACGTTGGAACAGAATGAACCCAACTAAAAAGCAAAAAGAACCGTATATAGCAAAAGTCACAAAGAACGATAAGGGTGTGTTTGTTGCTGCATCCGATTATGTACAAATACTACCCGATTCAATTTCGAGATGGTTACCCGGTTCGTTGCATAGTTTGGGAACATTCGGATTCGGCAGAAGCGAAACAAGGGAATCTTTGAGAGATTTCTTTGAAGTGGATGCAAAACATATTGCTTACGCTGCGCTTTATTCTCTTTATACCGAGAATAAAGTAAAGGCCGATGTATTGAAAAAAGCCGTTAAGGAATTAGGCATTAATACGGACAAACAGAATCCAATGTTCAGCTAAAGTAGAATGAATTGTAAAGTTTGCGGAAAATCCGGTATTAAAACTATTGGGGCTCCGGTTGTGGAGCCCGGCTTTGAAAATTTTATACGACACGATTATAAAGTTGTTAGATGCAGAAATTGCGGATTCTATTTTTTAGATCCGGAAATCGATCTATCGCTTTATGAGTGGGAAAAGGTTTTGAGTTCTGTCGATACGATAAATAAGTATTCGAAGATAATGCTCGGCAAAAAAGAGATTGCCGACCGCCTCGATTCACTTGTTACTTACACCGGGGTAAAAGATATCGATATTCTTATTACCGGTTGTAACACGGGTCTTGCGGTTGAAGAAGCTTTATCGAGAGGATGGAAGGTTACCGCTGTTGATGAAGTAGATAACCGTAAAAACGGAGCAAGAGCCGAAGGAGTAATCTTTTACGAAGGAGAATTTGAAAAGTTGAATTTCAAAGGAAGTAAATTCGACATTATATTTTCCGATTTGAGCTTAAATAGATCGGCTAATGTGCCCGGATTCCTGACAAAAATTAAATCTCTTCTTAAAATCGACGGATATTCATTCATTAGAGTATTCAATTCAAATTCGCTTGAAGCTAGAATTGAAGAATTACAAAACAAAACAAGCGGAAAAGAAAAGCTTTCGGCTAGAATTCAACCTTTTACTTTTCCATACTCAGTGTCGGGCTTCGATAAGAACAATATCAAAGTTGCTCTTAAGCGAAGCAGTTTAAAACTGATTGAAATGAAATTAAATAATTTGAACAAAAGTGACAGTATTGTTAAAAGACTTGCAAAATTACCTCTTTCCATTACTGCGAGTTTTTTAAATAGAAGTAATTATATAGAATTGATAATAAAAAGTTTATAAAATCAAATGGGTTAAAAATGGCAAAAGAATTTAAATTACCCGAATTAGGTGAGAATATAGAAAAGGCTCAGATATTAAAAGTCTTGGTCAAACCAGGTGACACGGTAAAAAAAGACCAAACTTTATTCGAGTTGGAAACTGACAAAGCAACGGTTGAAGTTCCGTCTGAATTCGATGGCACTATCGAAACAGTTAACGTAAACGACGGCGACGAAATTCCCGTAGGTACGGTTGTTTTGACATACAACGAAGCGGGAACAGGTACTCAAACTGAAGTTAAAGAAGAAGCGGCTGAAGTAACAGAAAAGCCCGTGGAAAAAGTGGAAGAACCGGCTCAGGTTAAACAGGAAACCGAACCCGTGTCTACAGGAAAGCCCGAGATGTTCGAATTTAAATTACCTGAACTGGGCGAGGGAATTACATCGGCACAAATATTAAAGGTGCTCGTAAAACCGGGAGATAATGTTGAAAAAGACCAAACTCTTTTTGAATTGGAAACGGATAAAGCAACGGTCGAGGTTCCTTCCGAAGTATCGGGTACAATTAAATCCGTAAATGTTAAAGACGGAGATACTGCTAATATTGGAGACGTAATGCTTGTAATTGAAACTACAAGTTCAACACCGATAAAGGCCAAAGAACCGGTTCAAACAAGCGTTCCAAAAGAAGTTAAAACCGAAACAACAACTGCAAAAGCTCCAACTCCGTCTAGCGATCTATCGCAACCATCTCCTTTAACAGCAAAGAAGGCAAAAACACAAATGCCACAGAGAATTGCACCTGCATCACCCTCTGTAAGAAGATTTGCCCGTGAAATCGGTATAGACATTCACGAAGTGCGCGGAAGCGGTCCGGGAGGAAGGATTTCAGTTGAAGATGTGAAAGCTTTTGCAAAAAACTTAAACGAACAAATAAAGAAAAGCGGCAGTGCCGTTGGTATAAAAACAGAAGCGCTTCCCGACTTTTCAAAATGGGGCGAAGTTGATGTTCAACCGATGAACAATATACGGAAAAAGACCGCACAGCATTTGAGCTATGCATGGAGCACTGTTCCTCACGTAACCCAGTTTGACAAAGCAGATATAACCGAACTGGAAAAACTCCGGAAGAAATATGGCGAAAAAGTTAAAGCCCAAGGGGGTAAATTGACGGTTACTTCCATATTGCTTAAAATTGTTGCTGCGGCTTTAAAAGAATTCCCGCAATTCAACGCCAGCGTGGACATGCAAAACAACACCGTGATTTACAAAAAATATTACAACATTGGAGTTGCCGTCGATACCGAAAAAGGTCTTCTTGTGCCTGTAATCAAAGACGTTGATAAGAAAAGCATTACAGAGCTTTCGATTGAGTTATCGGAAATATCGGCAAAAGCTCGCTCCGGTAAATTAACCTTGGATGAAATGCAAGGAGGAAACTTTTCGATTAGTAACTTGGGTGGAATCGGCGGAACGGCATTCACACCAATAGTTAATTCACCCGAAGTGGCGATTCTCGGAATTTCCAGAGGCTCATATGAGCAAGTTTATATTAATGGCGAATTCCAAGCAAGACTAATGCTTCCACTCTCCCTCAGTTATGATCACAGAATAATTGACGGTGCAGACGGAGCAAGATTTATCAGATGGATATCAACAGCATTGGAAGAACCATTCAGCATTTTATTGTAATACGATATTCTTTGTGAAATATTAAATACAGGAAAAGAAAATGAAAAAATTAGTAGTTATTGGAGCCGGACCGGGAGGTTACGCCGCGGCATTTCAAGCGGCAGATATGGGAATGGACGTGACATTGGTGGACAAAGAAAAAAATCCCGGCGGAGTTTGTCTTTACAGAGGATGTATTCCCTCCAAAGCTTTGCTTCACATTGCAAAATTATTGAACGAAACAAAGGAAGCGAAAAAGTGGGGAATTACATTTGGCGAACCGCAAATCGATATTAAACGTGTAAGAGCCTTTAAGAATAAGGTGATTGCCAAATTAACCGGCGGCACGGGAATGTTGGCAAGACAAAGGAATATCAACTACATACAGGGTTTGGCAAAATTTAATTCGTCCAAAAGTGTTACAATCGAAAAAGTTGACGGCGGAACGGAAACTGTCGATTTTGATTATGCAATAATAGCGGTTGGATCAAAACCTGCAATGATTCCGGGCGTTCAACTTTCCGAAAGAATCATTAACTCTACCGGAGCTCTCGAACTAAACGATGTTCCCGAGAAAATGTTAATCGTTGGCGGTGGTTATATCGGACTGGAAATGGGCTCTGTATATGCAGCTCTTGGAAGCAAAATAACTGTGGTTGAAATGCTACCAAATCTATTGCCCGGTGCCGATCCCGACCTTGTTCAAGTATTAAGCAGAAGCCTTACACCTAAATTCGAGAATGTTTATTTAAACACAAAGGTTGCGGAAATCAAAGAAACCGGGGATAAGGTTGTTGTTAAGTTCGAAGGAGAAAAAGTTAAAGAACCCGTTCAAGAATTCGACAAAGTACTAATTTCCATAGGAAGAAAGCCTGTTACCGATGGATTGGGCTTGGAGAATACAAGTGTGCAACTAAATGAAAGAGGCTTTATTGTTGTGGACGAAAAACGTCAGACAGACGATCCCAATATTTTCGCAATTGGCGATATTGTTGGTGGAGCCATGCTTGCGCATAAAGCTTCGGCAGAAGGAAAAGTAGCCGTCGAAGCTATTGCAGGCGAAAAGGTTGCATTCGAACCTGCAGCAATTCCCGGCGTTGTGTTCACAGATCCGGAATTGGCTTGGGCAGGATTAACGGAAACCGAAGCTAATGAAAAAGGTATTGAAGTTACCGTTACAAAATTCCCATGGGGTGCAAGCGGTAGAGCTGTTACGTTGGATAGAAATGATGGTCTGACGAAAATTATCGCCGACAAAAACACCGGCAGAATACTTGGTGTTGGAATAGTTGGGCCCGGAGCCGGAGAGATGATTGCCGAAGGAACATTGGCAATTGAGATGGCTGCCGTTGCAAAGGATGTTGCATATACTATTCACGCTCACCCTACCTTGTCGGAAACATTTATGGAAGCAGCGGAAATGTTCTTCGGACAAGCAACCCACATGTATAAACCTAATAAATAATTTTACCGCGGCTTGATTATTCAAGCCGCTCTCTATTTTTTATTCATCACTATTTTCATATCCAATTTTCAACCGGGAAAAGTAATCCTTCTTTGTTAACCAGCCATATAATAATAGACCGAAAAATGGAATGTATTCCAATAGATATACCCAAGTAAATTCTTTCCACTCCGTTTGAAGCGGAGAAAAGTTAGACAGGTTGATCAAGAATAGAAAGATTATCACCGCCGAATGTGGTACGAAAGGAATTAATATTGCTATCCAGCAAAGATACCAAGGAAATATCGTAGGCATGAATGCAATATAAATAACCCAAGAATAGAAAAGGTATTTCCACGAGGATTTTGTATAAACGAAAAGAAATATTAATCCACCGGCCAATAGAACAAATGAAATCGCATGTGCGGTATATCCGTTTTTTGTAATGAGCGAGACCAATGAATATATACTTCCGTTAAAACTCCATGAAGAAGAATAGGCCATAAATGAAGAGAAAATCTTTTCTCCGGCAGACAAAAAGGGTAACATGCTTAAAACAAAAACGAAAACAGACACAATACCAAACAACAATCCTTTTTTCCACCCCTTATATAATACTATAAAAGGAAGCATTATCATTGCATACGGCTTTATCGAAATTGCCAACCCGAAAAGAAATGCACCAATATGAAGTTTTTCTTCCTCTATTAAATACAAGGATATTATAAAAAACATTAGACCGATTACATCGATGTGCGAATTGATGAAGAATTCCATAATGGGAAGAGGAAGCCATGCATACAAAATAATATTCCTTTCAGGAATTTTATAATTGCCCAGTAGTTTGAATAAAAATAACATGGTTATAAATTCTGCTAAAAGATAAAGAAGCTTTAGTCCGGTATCATTTTCACCGCTTATCAAATATCCCAAAGCGAAAACTGATTGAGCAGCACCCGGGTAAATCGAAGTCATATGAGGATAAGTAACCTTTTCCGGGAAATCTTTTGAATGAAGTGGCAAAAGTTCTTTGCTATCCGGCGGGTAAAGAAATGGATTCTCTCCGTGAGCTACAACCTTTCCTTCCCATATATATCGGTAAACATCGTCACTGGTTGATATGTTCGAAGGAACGAGAACAATCCTAAACAATACCGCAAAAAGAATAATTAATTTTATGTCTCCCCTTTCAACATCTTTCTCTCTTAATAAATAAAACAATCCGAAGCATAGGATAAATTCTATTGCGTATATAATCATAAACATCGGGATGCTTTTGCCTTGCTGGGCAATTGGGAAACTCATGTAGATCAGTAGACTGACCATACCAAAAAATAAAATAATATTGCGGGTGGAAATTTTACTCAGCATAATATCAATACTTTATTAATCATGGTTATAAGATAATATTATGATGAATATGATGCTAACGGATTCTAGTTTGAAGTTGAGAATGCAGGGTTATATTTATTGGACAAAAAAAAGCCCGACGAATAAACTGCCGGGCATTACTTACATGGTTTCAATTTGTTTCTGTAACTAAACTATTTTATCTCTTGCATCTTTCTTATCATCTTCAACGCAATCTTTTTAGGAGTAAAGGGAACAAATTTCAACATTATTCTATCTACGGCTTTTATAGCAGTCAATTGAGCATACTTCCCTTTCAACATTGCATCATATCCGTCCTTGGCAACGGTTTCTCCGGTAAATTTAACATTCTTGAACAAATCCGTATTGTTCAAATTGGCAACGTCACTGAATTCCGTCTTTGTTGCTCCGGGTAAAAGCATTGTTGCCGTAACGTTTGTTCCCATCAATTCTCCAATTAATCCATAAGTGAAAGAGGTAACAAATGCCTTTGTTGCAAAGTAAACGGATTGCATCGGACCTCCGGGAGGCAACGATGCAGAGGATGAAACATTCAATATTCTACCGCTGTTTCTTTCGAGCATTTCCGGCAAAAATAAATAAGTTAATTTAACCAAGGCAGTAATATTTAAATTGATCATATCAATTTGTTTTTCCAAAGGAATTTCGTGAAAAAATCCTTGTGCGCCGAATCCTGCATTGTTGATGAGATATTCAATTTCAATTCCCATTTTTTTCACTTCATCAAATACTTCATCCGCAGCCGTTGGAATACTTAAATCTTTCACAATAAGATGCACAGTTACTGCAAATTCCTTTTCGAGTTGAGTTTTTAACTCTTCAAGTTTTTCTTTTCGTCTGGCAACCAAAACCAAATTTCCGCCTTTTGATGCGTGTACTTTGGCCAGTTCTTTACCTATTCCGGAGGAAGCCCCCGTTATTAAAGCATATTTACCGTTCATCTTCTCTCCTATATGTTAAATTTTATTTTTGTCATTTCTTCCGAAACTTCCCAAAGAGTCTTAGCAATTTCTCTGTCCCTGGAGAGTTCATTCGACTGGTGTACTATTGGAAAGCCTCTCATATTTCTAAAACCGTCTGGTCCGTAAAACTCCCCTCCTTGAGAAGAGGTATCTGTTGCCGCTCTTAAAGTTGGAAGCGCACCTTGCCAGGCCGGCATAGCAAAGAATTTATTCAAAAATTGAAATAATCCGCTGTGCCTTTGCAAATCGGTGGCTGTCCACCCGGGATGTGCAGCATTAACAGTTACGTCTACTCCGGCTGATTTAAGTAGATCATTCAAATGATAAGTAAAATATAAATTCGCAATTTTACTATCACCGTAAGCTCGCCATGCTTTATATTTTCTCTTTTCCCAATTGATGTCTTCGAAGTCAATATTTCCATATTGATGCGCCATACTCGAAACATTAACAATTCTGGAATTTGGTGTGGCTTTAATTTTTTCGAATAATAAAGCGGTCAAAGCAAAATGTCCCAAATGATTCGTACCAATCTGCAACTCGAACCCGTCTTTTGTTTTTGAATAAGGCGGAATCATCACACCGGCATTGTTAATAAGAATATCGAGCTTGTCGTATTTCTTATTGAACCGGTTTGCAAAGTTTTCAACCGATTCAAGAGCTGCTAAATCCAACTTAATAAATTCAACATCCGCTCCGGGCACTTCTTTTTTTATCGAATGAATTGCCTTCTCTGCTTTTTCTTCATTTCGCACGGCAATAATAACCTTTGCTCCTTTTTCCGATAATACCTTCGCAGCTTCGAATCCGATTCCACTACTGGAACCTGTAACTATTACTATTTTTCCTTTTTGACTTTCTATATTTTCCTTAGTCCAATTATTCATATGCTACCTTATTTTTTTACTAATTCATTTTCCATTTCTTCTTCCCACCATTTTTCCGTGGGAATACTTTCATTAAATACCGTGCTTCCACCAACAACCGGAAGAGCTAATGTCAAGTCATGTTCTTGAGCATATTTCCAAGCCCTTTCCATCGGTTCAAACCAAGGATGGAGAGCCAAATTAAAAGTTGCCCAATGTATAGGATGAATTACTTTTGCCTTCAAATCAATTCCCGCCTGCATCGATTCTTCAGGAAACATATGTATATGATGCCAAGCCTCGTTATATGCGCCACATTCTAAAAACGCAGCATCGAAAGGTCCGTGAATTTCCCCTATCTTTTTGAACCCCGGGAAATATCCGGAGTCTCCGCTGAAATAAATTTTATGATTCTTCCCTTTTACCACATAGGAAGTCCACAGTGTTTCATCTCGGTCGGTTAATCCCCTTCCAGAAAAATGTTGACTCGGTGTTGATGTAACAGTAGTAGTTTCGTTATAGATGTAACTTTCCCACCAATCCAATTCAACAATCTTTTCCTTCGGAACTCCCCATTCTTGCAATTGAGCCCCAACGGCAAGTGGAACTACAAAAATCTTCGTTCTATTATTCAACAATTTGATCGAATACTTATTTAAATGATCATAATGGTTGTGGGAAATTAACACAATATCAACATCATCAATTTCATCCAAATCAACCGGCAAATCACCGTTAAACCGTGAGGGACCGAAAACCGGCGATACACTCTTTTCGAAAACCGGATCCGTAATTATTTTAACTCCGTCGACATTCAACAATAAAGTTGAATGACCCAGCCAAGTTGAACTTAAAAAATTATCTGAAATATTGTTGAAATAAACCAGGTCAGTCTTCTCCCTTGGAAGCTTGCCTTCAGGTTTTCTCAATCCTTGTTTGAATAGAAAATCAATCATTGTTCCGGAGTATTCAGCAATTCCTGGCTGATTCCACTCAACCCAATTAACAAATTTACCGTTTTTAAAATTCGGTGAGTTTTTTATCTTTTTCATACTTATATCTTCTCCTGAATATTTTGCCGATGAACAAGCGGTGTTAAAAAACATTCCCGCCAAAATTAAAATGGTTGCCAAAACAGTTGTGTATTTCATAAGTGATTTTATCTTTTTTCTCATAAGTGAATATTCATTTAGTTAATATTTAAAATTTTTTATAGTTTGATCGCATCCCAAGCAAGTTGAAAGGCTTTTGCAATATTTTCTTCGCTCATTACAAAGTTTTTGCAAATTCTCTTATTTGCCAAAGTAAGTATCGGGAAGAAAATAAAAGCCGAAAGGAGCTCGAAATCGACATTTTTGATTATTTTTTGATTTATTCCTTCCGTTAGGATTTGCATAATCGGGTCGAAAAGCTGATTTATTTCGCTTTTATCCACTAAATCGTGGTAAGGAGAATATTCGAATTGCTCCACAAAATTGAACAAATCCTGGTTGTTTTTGAAAAAAACGAAAGCATTGCTCCAAATTTTCTCGAGTGTATCCCTAATGGGCATGGAGGAATCAAATCCCTTTAGCATCGCATTACTTAGCTGTTTTTTAATATCCAAATAAGTCGAAACTATCAAATCTTCCTTGTTTTTGTAATAAATATAGATCGTAGCTGGAGAAACCCCGGCTTCTTTTGCAATTTTAGCAACGGAAGAATTCACAAATCCAATTTCGTTTACTAATTTTACCGTAGCTGCTATTACCGCTTCTTGTTTTATTTCATCTTTAATTCTCATAACGCAAAAATAAATGATTATTCATTTATAATCAAATTAATTTTCCTATAAACATTCTTTTTTTCGTTTTCTTGAATCTTTTTGCCTGAAGAGCTATTTTCAAACTTAAATATTCGGAGTTAAGCATGAACCGCAAATCACTTCTTTCCCTTCTTTTTTTATTCTTTATCATAGGAACTAACATAATGCCTCAAGACGTTGAAAGCATTTTGAAAAAAATGACACTCGAAGAAAAAATCGATTTTATCGGAGGATACAAGTCTTTTTTTATTAGGGGATACGACAAGTACGACATTCCGCAAATCCGCATGGCCGACGGTCCGGTTGGAGTTCGAAACTACGGAAAAGCAACGGCTTTCCCCGCAGGGATAGCTCTAGCTGCCACATTCAACCGTAAATTGGCCTATATGACCGGAGAGTCAATTGCCATGGAGGCAAGAAGTAAAAACGTTCACGTTATGCTCGGACCCGGAGTGAATATTTATCGTCTTCCTCTTTGCGGAAGAAATTTTGAGTATTTCGGAGAAGATCCATATTTAACTTCCCAAATAGCAAAAGAATATATTCTGGGCATGCAAAAGGAAGGGGTAGTAGCAACAATAAAACATTATGCTGCAAATAATCAGGAATATGCACGCCATACTGTAAGTTCGGACATGGACGAAAGAACTTTGCATGAAATATATCTTCCCGCATTCAGAACAGCCGTTACCGAAGCCAAGGTAGGTGCTGTAATGACTTCTTATAATCTTATAAACGGAATTCATGCTTCGCAGCACGACTATTTAATAAATTCCGTTCTAAAAAATAAGTGGGGATTCGAAGGGTTTGTTATGTCGGACTGGGTTTCGACCTACGATGCTTTAGGTGCGGCAAAGGCCGGACTGGATTTGGAGATGCCTTCCGGTTCATTTATGAATAAAGAGAATTTGATTCCGGCTATAAAAAATGGAGAACTTGACGAATCTGTGATTGATGATAAAGTTCGTAGAATATTAAACATTTATAAACGTTTCAATTTTTTCGATTCACCAAAACCAAGTGAAAATTTCTCATTCGACGAATCCCTTCCTCGAAAAGCTGCCTTGGAAGTTGCCAGAGAAGGAATCGTTCTTCTAAAGAACAAAAACGGTTTTCTGCCCGCTGATCTTGGTAAAATAAAAACAATTGCAGTGATCGGTCCCAATGCCGACCCTGCCGTTACCGGTGGCGGTGGTAGCTCTTTTGTTGCTCCTCTTCATCCGCTTTCTTTGTTGCAAGCAGTTGAACAATTAGCCGGAGATAATATTCAAATAATATACGAACCGGGTGTGCAAGCAGGAATAAGCATTCCTAAAGGAATTTTCGACAACCAAAAGTTTTATTTTTATGATAGGAACGGTAAGAAAACCCCCGGAGTTGAGGCAGAGTTTTTCAACGGAATGAAGTTAGAAGGGGATCCTATTTTGTCCACCACATTACCTTATTTGAGCCACAAAAAGGAGCAATTGTGGGATTTGCCGAATGTACCCAATAAATACTTTTCTGCTCGATTTGCAACTTATTTTACTCCCGATAAATCTACCAATTATATAATTGCGGCTTCGGGCGATGATGGTTATAGAGTTTATTTGGATGGCGAAAAAATAATCGATATGTGGCAAGACCAGGGCGAAACTCCAAGCAGCAGCACTGCTTTTTTGAACGCAGGACAGGAATATCATATCGTTGTTGAATATTACCAGCACGACGGCGGGGCTGTAATCAGATTGGGAGTTCAAGAATTGATTGAGGAGATAAAACCTGAGGAGCTTCCCATAAGGGCATTAGCTGCAGCCAAAAAAGCCGATTTGGTAATTTTTTCTGCCGGTTTCAGCAAAAAAACAGAAGGTGAAGGCAGGGACAGAAGCTTTGAATTACCCTATGATCAAAGTAATTTGATAAGCAAAATTGCCGATGTTAATAAAAATACAATTGTAGTCCTAAACTCCGGCGGAAACGTGGACATGAGACAATGGATTGATAAAGTCCCAGCTCTTTTGATGGCATGGTATCCTGGACAGGAAGGAAATTTAGCAGTTGCCGAAATTATTTTTGGCATTACAAACCCTTCCGGGAAATTACCTGCCAGCTTTGCTTTCAGCATAGAAGAAAATCCGGCTTATCAAAATTATTTTGACAACGACGGTGATTTGCGGGTTGAGTATAAAGAAGGGATATTTCTCGGATATAGATATTGGGATAAAAGCAAAAGAAAACCTCGCTTTCCTTTTGGCTTTGGTCTTTCTTATACAACTTTCGAATACTCCGGTTTAAAAACTGACAAAGAGGAATATTCTACCGGTGAAACCGTGGAAGTAGAAGTAAAAGTAAAAAATACCGGCAAAATGGATGGAAAAGAGGCAATTCAAATTTATGTTTCTGATGAAAAATCTTCTTTGCCAAGACCATATAAAGAATTAAAAGACTTTGCCAAGGTGTATTTGAAAACAGGAGAAGAGAAGATAGTAAAATTCAGCTTGAATAAAAGCGCTTTTTCTTATTATGACCCCGAAATTCATGATTGGAAATTGGAGCCGGGAATTTTCTATATTCTTGCCGGCTCGTCTTCAGCAGATATAAGGTTGAGCAAAAAAATTAAAATCAAATAAACAATATCCAGCGGGGGAGTAACTTACTCCTCCGGCATATTTTCCTCTCCCCAAACTTTCATCGCTTCAATAATCCAAAACAGCGATTTCCCTTTTTCCGTCATTTTATATTCAACCCTAGGAGGGATTTCGGCATAAACAATTCTGTCTATTATTCCGTCTGCCTCCAATTCCTTTAATTGATTGGTCAACATCTGCTTATTAATCCCGTCTATGCTTTTCATCAGCTTTCCGAAGCGGTTAATTCCGTCCGAAATTCGACTGATTATTATCGGCTTCCATTTTCCACCGATAATTTTCATTGTAAAAGTAATTGGACAATCTTTCATTTTATAATTAGTCTTATTTTTTGACTTAGTCTTTTTTCCTTATTTGGTCTGTTTTTTAACCCAATTTAGTTTAATTATTTATCATTTTCAAGTCTGCATAAGCACATCCATGTAATAATCATTTTAGTCCAAAACTATTAAGGAACATTAAATGGAAGGTGCGTGTTAAATCCGGATGAAAAATTTGAATGGAACAGCTTAAAAGGGTAAATTAAGGAATAAAATAAGGAAAAATATGAACGGACTGAAAACCGCATTTTTAATGGCCGCAATGATGGCATTATTCCTATTGGTTGGGAATCTCCTGGGCGGAGAACAAGGGATGATAATTGCCTTCATTTTCTCTTTATTGATGAATTTCGGCTCTTATTGGTTTTCCGATAAAATAGTTCTCTCAATTTACAGAGCTAAAGAAGTAAGCAGGGAAGAATATCCCGAATTATATTCAATTGTTGAAAACTTATCCACCAGGGCAGGATTGCCAATGCCCAAAGTGTACATAATGAACAATCCCACACCTAATGCATTTGCTACGGGGAGAAATCCTCAAAATTCTGCCGTTGCCGTAACCACCGGAATAATGAGTATTTTGGACAGAGACGAGTTGGAAGGAGTAATTGCCCATGAATTAACCCACATTAAAAATAGGGATATACTGGTCGGGACAATTGCTGCAACAATGGTTGGTACAATTACAATGCTGGCAAGATTTGCGGGATATGCAATGATGTTTGGCAGAAGCGACGATGACGACGGTGATGGATTGGCATCTTTGGTATTGTTGATTCTTTCTCCAATTGTTGCCCTTCTGCTTCAATTGGCAATCTCCCGATCTCGAGAGTTTATGGCAGATGCCGGGGGAGCGGCAATTAGCGGAAATCCTATGGGATTGGCAAATGCTTTGAACAAATTACAGAACGCCAACAAACAATTACCGATGCGAAACGCCGGAGCGTCCTCGGCTCACATGTTCATTGTAAATCCTCTTTCGGCAAAATCTTTCGCAAAATTGTTTTCTACTCATCCTCCCATTGAGGAAAGGATAAATAGATTAAAAGAAATAGCATCCGGTAGGAGAATATGAGAAAGATTATTTTAGTTTTATTTTTAACGTTCGGCGCCCTGCACGCCCAGTCAACTAATTTGGAAATGATCTATTCACTGGTTGATAAAAGCGCTTCGGAAATTTCCCGGAAGCTGAATTCGAATTATTTACTTAACTTCGATTCTCCCGCCGAATACTTGGTATTGAAAACCAGGGTAATGAAGGCTTTTGCTTCCAATCCCGACGGAGCCAAGGAGTTACCTGAATTAAGTTATAGCATCGTTAATGCAAGGGTTGAGTATTCGGATATTTTCCGCGACGGATTTCTGGGCTCATTCAAAGTAAAAAGAAAAATCACTTTGAACGCAGATTATGCATTGCACAAGGAAGGAAACACAATAACTTCCGGATCTTTCGAACAATCGCTAATCGACACGGTTGATTATGATTCCGTGAATAAATTGGAAAACTTTTCCCTTCCCTTTACGCAGGGAACTTTACCGGATGAACCTTTTTTCTCCGGTTTGTTAGAACCGGTTGTTGCAATCGGGACGGCAGTTGTTGCGGTATATCTTTTGTTTACCGTAAGAAGTAAATAAATACCTTTAATGGGGAAGTAATTTTGTTTATTTTTAACGCTTCAATTTTTAATCTTTAGGAGAAATCGACTTAATGAAGAAATTATTGAGTTTGGCATTATTATTATTTATCGCAGTAGGATGCGCATCATCCGTTGACACAACAAATATGACGGCAGATGAACATTTGAACTATGCAATGAGTTTATACAACGAAGAAGATTACCTTAAAGCAATAAATGAATTTCAAGCTATGCTTCTGCAATTTCCGGGAAGCCAAGTTACAGACGACGCACAATTCTATTTGGGAATGTCTTATTATAAAAGCGGCCAATATCTATTGGGTGCTTATGAATTCAGCAAATTGATAAAGGATATTCCGGCCAGCGAACTTGTACCGGAAGCACAATTTATGTTGGCTGAATCTTATTATCAATTATCACCCCCTTATCAGTTAGACCAGGCTTACACAAAAAAAGCCATCGAGGAATTCCAGGCTTTCATCGATTTCTTTCCAACAAACAAAAAGGTTGAAGAAGCTGAAAAGAAAATTGCCGAATTAAACGAAAAGCTTGCCGAAAAAGAATATATGAATGCTTATATTTATGAAAAAATGGAATATTACAGGGCTGCTGTAAAATATTATGATAACGTTTTGGCTAAATTCCACGATACAAAATTTGCCCCAATGGCAATGTACCGTAAAATAAATGTCCTACTTCAAATGGAAAAGAAGCAAGAAGCATTGAAGACTGCGGAGCAATTTTTAAGCAGATACCCACAAAACCCGAATGCAAAAGAAATTCAAAAATTAGAACAAACATTGAGTAACAACAGCTGATGCAAAAGTCAAAGACGGTTAAAGAATCAATAGTAACAATGACCGAATTGGTCTTGCCGCACCATACAAATCAATTGGGAAACTTGCTCGGGGGTCAATTGATGCATTGGCTGGATATTTGCGCAGCGATGGCTGCATCAAAACATTCCCAGCGCGTTTGCGTTACAGCATCGGTAGATAAAATTGATTTCCATCATCCTATCAAACTTGGCGAAGCGGTTACTCTAACAGCCTCTGTAAATAGGGTGTTCAATACTTCGATGGAAGTGGGAGTTAAAGTTTATTCCCAAAACTATTTGAAGGGAACAAAAAAGCACACTAATTCGGCATACTTCACTTTCGTAAGCGTAGACGACAATGCGCAACCAATAAAAACTTTCGATATTCTCCCCGAAACTGAAGATGAAAAAAGAAGATTTAAGGAGGCCCTCGATAGAAGGGAGAAGAGATTACAAAATAGAAAGAATCGTTCTTAGTTTAATTATTCTTTTTTTATCCTTCTCTTTTTCCCAAGGACAAACTAAGCTCGATAATTTTTCCCTATTCGATGTTATTAAAACATCGCCCAATTTTAATAAATTTTCCATTGTAGATTTTAACCAGGATGGCGTCAACGATTTCATCCTCTATGGAATTAACAAAAAGAAAGTTGCAATTCATCGCAGTTTAAGGAACGGAAAGCTTTCCGAAGCTAAAGAGAAATTTTTCTTTTATCCGTTGACAGAAATAGTAAAGCTAAAAGACAGAAAGGACTTTGGTTCATTTAATGTGATAATATCAAACCGGAACCGTTTGGCGGCTCTTACAAGCTTTACAAAGTATGGCACTCTGTTGATGTTGAATAAAAGAAAATTTCAAAGTGCGCCCTCAGGATTAAAGGTTTTCGATGTCGACGGAGACAGCACAAACGAAGCTTACGTGTTCGGCGAAAATTTCTTGGGCATAAGCAGATTGGAAGAAAGTGATTTTGTGCTTAAGGAATCTAAAATTATCAACGAGGGGGTTTATTCATTTCTCGATTTCTGCGATCTTAATTACGACGGCAAAATTGGAATTGTGGCATTCGAATTATTGAATAATTCTCTCAACTTTATTGAAGAATCCGAGGCAGAAGATTGGGAATTGACGCGGAGTATAAAAATTGATTCGCCGGTTGACGACATACAACTGTTTGACTTCGATAAAGATAATTTTCTCGATATACTTTATACATCGGGCAATGAATTTACAATTATGAAAGGGGATTCTGTTTCTTCTTTCGTGAAAGTTGAAAAACATAAATTGCTTCACGCAAAAAACAAGATTTATTTATATGATGTTGACGGCAATAACCGGGAAGATGCAATATTTGTTTCGAACGAGGACAGCGTTGTTTCGTGCCTTTTCAATCAAAAGGAAAAACACATAAAAGATATTATTCGAAAGAAAGATATTGTTGATGTAGTAATAAAAGACAATCAATTATTCATGCTGGACAAAGCCGGTTTTATTTATGCCAATAAAAAAGGGAATATTTCAGGTGAAGCAGCATTTATAAACAGTTTCGAACTTCCTTTTTCCGGAGATAATTTATTGCTTAGTGTTAAATCGCTTCCATTCACAATTGATAAGAATGATTTGCGCCTACGAACCAACTCCGGTTTTAACCGTGAATTCGACTTGAGTTTGGGAGACCGACAAGATACTTATGCATTGTTTTCAAATCATTTAATCGACGAGTATTGCTTCTATAGGAAAAACGGTAAGGCTTTGGAGGTGTTTACTTTTTCGTACGAAAAGAAAAATGTTACCAAACAAGTTGGAATCACGGGCAAACCAATTCTGGGTGTTGTACCCGTAATTTACAAAGGGAAAAGAAGTTATGCAGTAGCAGAATTAGATTCCGCAAATAATGCCGTTGTTAACATTTACGGCTTGAACAAAAAAGAGAAAAAGATTTCTTTAGTTGAAGAATCCGTAATTGTGAAAGAAAACATTGGAAATGAAAAGCCGGAAATTACGTGGAAGGATTCTTACGGTGAATGGTATAGCGTTTCCCGCTCCGATAAGAACGCCATGTTTCTTTTTGCAAACAAAGACGTAAAGCTGGCCAACTACTGCACCGGATATGCGCAGATAACGGCAAGCAACATATACTTTTATGATATGGAAAAGATTATCGCAAGTTTAAAACTTCCGAAAAATTTAACCAACCGTAAAGAATACACAGCAAAATATTTCGAAGCTCCGGATGGTTCGCAATATTTATTAATTTACTACAGTGTGAATAAAGAACTCTTCCTGGCTAAAAGAGAAATGGGGCAAAAACACCCCTCAATTGAATTGCTGATTGATAACGTTGATATCAATAACTATATTGTTAAGAATTATTACGGTAATTTTTATTTGCTTTACACCAACGAAGATTCGAATAATATTTGGATAAGACGGATTAAATGAAAAAACTTCTACTATTCTGGTTTATTGTAATATCGTTACACGCACAAAACTTGGATTCTCTATATAATTCATTTTTGGCAATTAAGTCTTCTAGAGTTGACCTCAAAGCCAACACCACACAGTTGGTCAGAATAAAGGACAAATGCGGACTTGGAATAATAAACTCAGTCAAAGAAAATTTTCAGAATTTTTCCACCGACCGTCAAGGAAGCATTGCCAAACTGTTATCGCGCCCAATTATGCAAACTTCAATAGTAACTCCCGGCGGGCATTTCAGAATACATTACGACACAACAGGAGTAAACAAACCTGAATATTCGATTACCGAGTTGGCTCTTGCACTGGACTCAGCATATAATTACCAAGTGAATAAGCTTGGTTACCCACCGGCACCCGGCGACGGAATTGAAGGCGGCGACGAGCTTTACGATTTTTACATTGAGAATTTGCCAAACGGACTTTATGGAGCTACCACTCCCGATGTGGATTTGGGAAATGGAAAATCAACAGCTTATACTGAAATGGATAATAGCTTTTCGCAGTCAGAAAATTACAACACGTTCGGCATTCAAGCCGCAAAAGCAACAGCCGCACATGAATATCACCATGCAATTCAGATAGGGAACTATATCAATCGCTATTCGCAAGACGGATTCTATTACGAAATTACTTCCACGGCAATGGAGGAGTTCACTTTTGACGATGTGAATGATTATTACTTTTATATGAAAAACTATTTTAATAATCCGGAATTATCCTTGTCCAAATTCAGCGGATATGATTTAGCAATATTAAATTTATTTTTTGCGAAAGAGTTCGATCATAATTTTCTAAAAAGAATATGGGAATTAATGCCTTCAAACAGGGCAATAATGGCTATTGCTTTGGCTTGCGGGGAAAGAGGTTCCACCTTGGGACATGAAATGAACCAATTCGGAATATGGACTTATTTTACAGGTTACAGAGCAGACCCGACAATCAATATTTTTTTCGATTACGATGAAGCTATAAACTATCCTTTAATTTCGCCCACTACCTCGGTTGAGTTTTTATCTCCTCAAAAAACAATAAATTTGAATAGTTCGCCGATAGCCAATATGTTTTTGCTTTTCTACGACTATTCGGGCACAAGCGCGGATTCTTTGATGTGTATAATAACTAACGGAGATGTGGAAGGCGCTACTTATAAACCTAATACAACCCTGGACTTAAGCTATTCGCTCGCTACAAAAAGCGGAGCAGGTTTTAACCACGTAACCGGCAAATATTACTCCTCCATTTCTTCGTCCCAAGTAGATATGTTTTCCGAATCACACATATTTAATAATGTTCCGGTGGAGTTAACCAACGAAGGCACAAATATTGACTTTGCATATCCACAGCCTTTTTCATATAGCAAGAACAGTTCAATATTCATCCCTACCAGGACGAATCCGGAAAACACCGCAGAATTAAAAATTTTCACACCCTCGATGAAATTGGTATATTCGGGGTCTAAAATTATTTATTCTATTGACAAAATTGTTGTTCGCTGGGACGGATTGGATAATAACGGAAACAGACTTCCTTCCGGAATTTATATTTATGCAATCAAATCCGGGGATTTAATTGATAAAGGAAAACTGGTAATTCTGAATGAATGATTACAAGATTGAACTTAAAAACGTAACTAAGATTTTTGGAAGAAGATTAATTTTTAATAAAATTAATTTTGAACTGAATTCAGGAAATGTTTACGGATTGGCCGGAAGCAACGGCTCGGGAAAATCGACTCTTTCCAAAATAATTTCGGGAATAATTTCTCCCACCCACGGAAAAGTAATTCACTCCATCAACGGAAAAGAAATAGAACTCGAAAAACTGCACAACCACATTGGATTTGTTTCTCCTTATTTGGTTTTGTATGATGAATTTTCCGCAGAAGAAAATCTAATGCATTTTGCAAAGATTAGGGGAGTGGAATACAATGAGGAAAGAGCAAAATATCTTTTGGATTTCTTTGGCATTTATAACCGGAGAAAAGACTTGCTGAAAGCATACTCTTCGGGTATGAAGCAGAGAATGAAGTTTATCTTTGCAATGCAGCACGAACCGGAGTTGCTTTTGCTGGACGAACCGACTTCGAACCTTGATACGATTGGGAAAGAAAAAGTTTATGAAGCGGTTAAAATTTACTCCAAAGAAAACCTTGTTATTATTGCAAGCAACGAGGAATCGGATCTTGCACTATGTAACAATATAATTGAAATTGAAAAATATAAGAATATCGACGGTTGATATGAAAGCATACGCACTATTCAAAAAGGATTGGGAATCGGAGTTAAGAACCAGATATGCAATAAATGCACTGGCAATGTTTATACTTGTTACAATTAGTGTAATACTTTTTTCAATTGGACAGGAAAAGATAAGCGAATATTTAACCGGAGGTCTTCTTTGGGTTGTAATTTTCTTTTCCGCAATGAGCGGTTTGTCCCGTTCGTTTGTTTCCGAAGAAGAAAGGGGAACGGTACTAACTCTTCATTTAATTGCAGCGCCCTCTACTGTTTTCAACGGTAAATTGATATTCAATTTGCTTCTTGTATTTTTAATGAATATTGCCATCACCCTTTTATATTCGGCTCTTTTCGATTCTTTTGTATTAAAATCTTTTGAATTGTTTCTTATTGCATTTTTCTTCGGTAGTATCGGAATAGCAGTTTCATCTACAATCATTGCCGCAATTATATCGAAAGCAAATACTAAAGGAACTTTGTATCCCGTGCTTTCGTTTCCCATTCTCTTGCCTCTTATTTTAACTTTACTCGAAATAACAAAGTTCAGTATCGACGGTGATACCATCATGGATTCTTATGCGGAGATATTCGTTTTAATTTCGTATGATGTAATTATGCTGACGGCAAGTTATCTTTTATTCGATTTTATTTGGAAGGATTAAGGAAGCATTTTAAAACCTCTATCTTTATTTATGCTATTGCATTTTAAACAGTGATGTGTTTCTTCCTTCTTCTTTAACATTCCTTATTCCGTTTGCGAAAGCCATTTTCGAACCTATGATAATCAACTTTTTCTTAGCCCTGGTAATGGCGGTATAAATCAAATTTTTTGATAGCATATAGCTGTGTGCACGGTCTACCACAAGTATAACACAATCGTATTCGGCGCCTTGACTTTTATGAACCGTTGCCGCATACGCTAATTTTAATTCGTCCAATTCTTCCTCGGAATATTCAACGGGGTTATTCTCGAACAACACATAAAGCTTAGCTTCTTCTCGGTCGTAATGTTGTATAATTCCCACATCACCATTGAATACATTTTTTGTATAATTATTGACAAGCTGCATTACTTTGTCGTTTATTCTGAAAGAATTCTCTCCCGATTTTATTTTATCGCCTTCCGGATTTAATATGCTTTGAATCAATTTATTCAGTTCGTTTACTCCGCAGTCGCCTTTGTATTGCGGACTGATAATCTGTGTGCCGAAAATCGGGTCGAAGTCTTCTTCGTCAATTAACTTGATGAATCTTTTTTTCAGCTCTTCACTGATTTTATAATTCGGAGGAACCTCAACAAATTCAACGTCTCCGGGCAGTTCATCAAAATTGAATCTTTCATTATATTTAATTGCACTCGAAAGGCGAACAATGCCGCTGGTTTCTGCCTGGCGGAAAATTGTTTTCAGTTCATGAACCGCCACAATTCCGGAGTGAATTAAATCTTTTATGATGTTTCCCGGACCAATAGCTGGCAACTGGTCGGTATCTCCAATAAGCACCAATGAAGCACTGCGGGGAACGGCCGAGATCAATCTGTAAAACAAAACCAAGTCAATCATCGATACTTCGTCTACAATCAAAACATCAACATCCAAAGGATTGTCTTCGTTATAATTCCAGGAATTATCCACCGGATTATATTCCAGCATACGGTGAATTGTTTTTGCCTCTCCGCCAATTACTTCCGATATCCTTTTAGCCGCCCTGCCGGTTGGTGCCGCCAAGCTACACTTCAAGTTCAATCTCATGCAATTGTCAAATATACTCTTGATGCTTGTCGTTTTTCCGGTACCCGGTCCGCCGGTAATAATTGTTATTCCGTTCACAAACGCATCTACAACCGCATTGGATTGCTCCTCCGAAAGTGAATCATCTATTTCGAGGGAAAGATTATCAAGTTTTCTTTTTATTCCGCTTAACTGTTCAACTTTGTCTTCTACTTCCCGTTCTGCATAATAGAGAAACGATGGATAAATTTTGCCTTCTTTGATTATTATCTCTCCATCAGTTTCCAACTCGAACAAAAGATTATCATCTTCGGACAATTGATAATTCATCAATTTAAGAGCGCCTTCGTACAATTCATCGAATTTTATGAACACATTTCCGTTCTGGCAACGAGTGTCTAAATAATAGACCAGCCAAGCCTTAATTCTTTCTTTGCTTCCAGCCTCAAATCCAATCGCTTCCGCAATCTTGTCTGCTTTGTCGAATCCGACTCCCCATATATCTTTAATTAATTGATACGGATTGTTTTTAACTATCTCGATTGTCCGTTCTCTATATGTCTTATAAATTTTCCTTGCCAGGTTCAACGGAACTCCTTTTCCAACCAGGAAAAAGATAGGTTCAACCTGGGATTTTATTTCCTTCCACTCTTCTTTAATTGTTTCAAGTTTTTTCGGACCGATGCCTTTTATCCCCAGCAATTTTTCCGGCGTATGATTAAAAACGTCAAAAACATTATTTCCGAATTTCTTTACAATCGCCAAGGCGGTTTCCGTCCTAATTCCCTTTAACACTCCGGAGGAAAGGAAATTGACAAATTCGGCTTTGAAGCTTTTATCCTCCGATAGAAACTTCTTCACAATAAATTGATGTCCGAACTTTGGATGCTTGGTCCATTGTCCCTCAACGCTAACTTCATCTCCCGGAAGCATAGCAGGCATATTCCCAACTATCACAAATCCGGTATCCAGCCTTACTACCGAATAATCACTGTCGGGACTTCTGTAAATTACTTTTTCTACCCTGCCTGTTAATTTGTTAGTCAATTGATTTTTCCGCTTAATTAATAATTGAAACTTACTAAAATTCTGGCACTTCCACCTTTTATTGACTCTAATACCAAATTACTCTATTTTTGGAGTACTATTATATAGGATGAGTTTATTCATCCGAATCAACTGGGATCGGGAGGAATTATGTTATCTAAAATGTCCGCAATTTTGCTCGGGATATTTGCCGAAAAAGAATTAAGCGCTTACGAATTACTAAAGCTCCTTCAAGAAAATGAAACAATGAATTACTACCCCATGGGAGAATCTTCCGTTTACGCGGCAGTAAAAAAATTGGAAAAAGATGGAATGATTGAAGGTGTGGTTGTAGAACAAGAAAAAATGCCTTCCAAAAAAGTATTTAAGATTACCGAAAAAGGAAACGAGGAATTAAACAATTCCGCTCTTTCCTATCTGGATATGTTGGTTAAAGACGGCGGGGAATTTGAAGTAGGAGTACTGTTGCTGAACAGATTAAAAAAAGACGAAATAATGAAAAAGCTGAAAAACAAACTCCACGAATTGGAAAAGCTATATTTCGACTTAAAGAAAACAATTCTTTTTCTTGAGCAGAACCGTTCCCTTCCTTTCACTACAATTGCCGTACTGAAACACAGGCGCCATCTGATTGAAGCCGAAAGGAAAACAATTAACGAGTTGATACGTGAGCTGAATACTCAGCGCGGACGCAGAAGTGCGAAAAGCTTTTACGATTTTAGAATGGAAGCAAACTAAAATAATCAAAGAAAATAAATTTTTATTAGGAGAATATTATGATAGATAAAGAATTATTGGACATGCTTTGTTGCCCGGAAACAAAGGCCGATTTGGTCCTCGATGGAAATTATTTGGTTTCCACCGATAAAGAAACAAGACGGCGATACAGAATTGAAGATGATATTCCTATAATGCTAATCGAAGAAAGCGAAACCCTTGACTATGACACATGGAAAGAAATCATGGAAAAACATGGCAAGAAGGTAGATTGATTCGCCGGCATGGAAGTTAAATGATTATCAAAACATCCAAAGATGAATTTTCAAACTATGTTTCCGATGCAGCTAATTTTAGGGGGGATTGCGATTTACTGGTTATTCCGGAAAACAAATCCGAGCTGATTGATTTTATTAAAAAATCCAACAATGAAAAAAAACCTGTTACAATTCGGGGTGGCGGCACCGGATTGACGGGCGCAGGAGTTCCTTCCCGCGGAACGGTTGTTTCCACGGAAAAATTAATTAAGATAATCGATATTGACGAGAATGAAAAAACCGTTACGCTTGAACCGGGAGTTGTACTTAACGACTTGCAGGATGTATTGAAAAAAAGGGGATTCTTTTATCCACCCGATCCAACGGAAACCAGCTGTTTTATTGGAGGCACAATTGTAAACAACTCCTCCGGAGCTAAATCCTTTAAATACGGACCTACAAGAAATTTTGTTGAAGAATTAGAAGTAATTTTACCTACGGGAGAAGTTTTAAACCTGAAAAGAGGTTCCGTTTTTGCAGAAAATTACCAAGTCCGTTTTTTTACGGATAACGGAAGGGAAATAAGGTTGGACTTGCCCAAATACAATATGCCAAACACAAAAAATGCCGCAGGTTATTATACTAAGCCGGACATGGATTTAATTGACCTCTTCATCGGCAGCGAAGGTACTTTGGGCATAGTGTCGCAAGCAAAACTAAAAATTAACCGACTTCCGTCCAATCTGCTTTCGGCGGTAATCTTTTTCCCCTTGGAGGAAGATGCATTAAATTTTGTAGATTCGGCAAGAGACCTTTCAAGAAAGAGAGATTCGATAATTAATGCATTGGGAATAGAGTTTTTTAATTCCGATGCATTGAATTTTTTACGGACCGACTTTCAAAACATTCCCGCTTCTTCATGCGCCGTTTGGATTGAACAGGAAATTGAAGAAGACGAAGAAAGAATATTGGATGCTTGGCTGGGTATAATAGAAAAACATAACGGCGACTTGAACACATCCTGGATTGCAACAGACCCCAAAGACAGAATGAGATTTGTTGATTTTAGGCATTCAATCTCCTACAAAATAAGCGAATACGTTGCATTCAAAAATATTATGAAAGTTGGAACCGACACCGCTGTTCCCGTATCAAAATTCAGAGATTATTATTATCGTTCAAAAAAGTTAGTCGAAGAAAGTAATATTAAGTTTGTGATTTACGGTCATTTCGGTGATTGCCACATGCACTTAAATATGCTTCCGGAAAACGAAGGGGAATTTAACAAAGCAAGAAAAATTTATTCCGGGCTTTGTTTGAATGCGGTAAAATCGGGAGGGACGGTTTCAGCCGAACACGGAATAGGAAAATTGAAAAGGGAATATTTGCTTATGATGTATGGTGAAGAGGGAATTAAGGAAATGGCAAAAGTAAAAAAAATATTGGACCCCAATCTCATTTTGAATATTGGGAACATAATCGATGAAAAATACTTAAAGGATTGATGAGAAAATTTATTTACATATTATTTATCTTGCTTTATTCGGTTTCCTATGCGCAAAACAATAAATTCACTGAAAACAAGTACAATCTGGCAAACGCATATATTAAAGCCAATCAACTGGACAAAGCCATTGAAATACTTGAGGGATTAAACACAACTCAAAAATGGAATTATAAATATTTTTCCGCCCTCAATAATGTTTACTTAAAAAAGAAAGATTACGCTGCGTCAATTAAACTGATTACCGAAAGATTAAACAGAACTCCCAACGACATTAATCTTTATTCATTGCTTGGAAAAACCCATTATACATCCGGCAATTACAAACAAGCATTCGAAACATGGAACGATGCACTGAGTAGACTTCCCGACAATCCGGTTAATTACAGAATTATTGCAAATGCCGCAATTGAAATGAGAGCATTCGATTACGCAATCGAAGTGATTAAGAGAGCTCAATCCAAATATCCTTCTACTGGTTTATTTATTTACGACTTGGCAAATCTTTATACCGTAACGATGAAATATGATAAAGCGGTGGAAGAGTATTGCAACATTTTACTGAAACAGCCGAATCAATTGCCGATGGTTAAGAATAGGTTGAGCCAAATTATTACAAACCATGGCGCAACACAAACCACAATTGATGTGCTGAATAAGTTTTATGAAAAGACCGGAGAGATAAGTTTTTTGCAACTACTCTCTTTTGTTTATATTCAAAATGACGATTTTGAACACGCCTTCGAAATAAATAAAAAACTCGACGAAGATTCCGGAACCGGGAACTATCTTTATTCCTTTGCGCAAACGGCTTATGCCGAAAATAAAATTGCTCCGGCTCAAAAAGCATATCAGTTTCTGCTCGATAATTTTGACTCCTCCCCTTTGTTGCCCAAGATTAAACTGGGATATGCAAAAACAACCGAAAGAAAACTCATTCTTCAATCAGCGGATTCTTCATCCGCTTGGAAACCGGTAAAACCGAAATTAAACTACGACAAAACCGCATTCGGGAACTTGGTTGATAGTTATAAGGACTTGCTGAATTATTTCAAAGACCCGAACAGAAGGGCAGAAATTTATTTTCGCATCGGGAAGATTTACAAAGATTATATCGAAAACAGAGATTCGGCGTCATTCTATTTCATAAAATGTTTTAAGGATTTTCCTCTTTCGGAATATGCTTTCGAATGTAAATACGAGTTGGCGGAAATATTCATTCAAAACAACGAAGAAGAAAAAGCGGCGAAGGAATTAAAGGGCATTTTAAAATCGCCAAGAACAAAAAAGAAATTAAAAAGTAAAAGCCAATTTTTGTTCAGCAAATTAAATTACTGGAAAGGGAATTACGACAATGCCTTGAAGGGACTGGCGGAAATATCGAAAGATTTAAGCGACGATAACGCAAACGATGCAATTCAACTTTCGTTGTTGATTACAACTTTACGAAGCGATTCTTTGACACTTCTTTCATTTGCTAAGGCAGACAAGGAAATATTTGTTAAAAATTACCAAGGGGCCCTCTCCACCTTATCCGCTTTGGCGATGAACGAGAACCTGATGATTTGGAATTCGTTTGCGCAATTCAAATCGGCAGAAATTTATATCGCACTCCACAATTTGAGAAAGGCGGAGGAAATACTCATAAAACTCGCCAACGACGAAAAACCTTCCTTAGTTAAAGATAAATCGTTATTTTTGCTAGGTGAAATTTATAATTTTGGGTTGAAAGATATCCCAAAGGCTATTGAGCAGTATCAAAAATTGTTGGAAAAATTCCCCAATTCTCTTTTTCTGGATAAAGCTCGTGAGTATTTAAATAGTTTACAATCTTAAAGGATAAAAATGAACGACAGACACGATGACAATGTAACTTGTTCCTTTTGCGGAAGGAAAGGCGACGAAGTAACTTCCATGGTTGCGGGACCCGATGTATACATCTGTGACAATTGTATAAAAACAAGTTTTGATATTTTAAAGCATAACCTTGCAGCTTATAATAAAAAAGAACATCGTCCCGACGGATTAACTCCGACTGCGATAAAAGAAGCCCTGGATCAACACGTTATCGGACAGGAAAATGCCAAAAGAGTTCTTTCGGTAGCTGTTTACAACCATTATAAAAGAGTTAATTCCTCGAATTCATTTTTTGAAATGGATGATGTGGAAATAGAGAAATCCAACATTTTGCTTATCGGTTCCACCGGTGTTGGAAAGACGCTCATTGCCCAGACTTTGGCAAAAATTTTAGACGTTCCTTTTGCTATTGCAGATGCAACCACCTTAACCGAAGCAGGTTATGTTGGAGACGACGTCGAGACTGTTTTGGTGCGCTTGCTTCAAGCAGCCGATTATAATTTGGAAAGGGCACAGCGAGGAATAGTATATATTGACGAAATTGATAAAATAGCACGCAAAAGCGAAAGCACTTCCATTACAAGGGACGTTTCGGGAGAAGGCGTTCAACAAGCATTGTTGAAAATTCTGGAAGGAACCGTTGCCGGTGTTCCCCCAAGAGGCGGAAGAAAACATCCGGAACAAGCATTAATCAACGTTGACACCAAAAACATTCTCTTCATTTGCGGCGGAGCTTTCGACGGAATAGAGCCGATAATAGCCAAAAGAAACAATCAGAACGTAATCGGTTTTGGCAACGAAGCTAAGAAAACCGTCAAAGAAACAGATGAAATAATGCAACTGGTTCAACCGGAAGATTTGGTAAAATATGGATTGATTCCCGAGTTGGTCGGAAGAATTCCGATTGTTGCCCCGCTTCATCACTTAAACGAAGAAGCTTTGAAAAGCATTTTGACCGAACCCAAGAATGCAATTATCAAACAGTTCAAAAAATTGTTTATGATGGAAGGCGTTGAACTGGAATTCGATCCTTTGGCATTGGACGCAATAGTTAAAAAAGCCATGGAAAGAAAAACCGGTGCAAGAGCCCTCCGTTCTATAGTTGAAGGCATTCTGCTCGACGTGATGTATGAATTGCCCGAACTGGAAAATGTGGATAAGTGCTTGATAACAAAAGATACTGTGGAAAAGGGTGCACGACCGATATTTATTGAATCGGATCGAAAATCCGCATAAATTTTAATTAAATCCAAACATTTTTAAACCCGCTTTTTGGCGGGTTTTTCTATTTATTTAATTAATTTCATAAATCACTTTTTAGTGGTCAAAATTATTTTTATGATTGAGTCTTAAAATAATTTTTCTTTATTATATTAGAAAACCAAATGCGAATATCCCAAGATAAAATACAGGAAATAAAGAATGCCGTCAGCATTGTTGACGTAATTTCGGGATATGTTCAATTAAAAAAAACGGGGAACAACTACAAGGGACTTTGCCCTTTTCATCAGGAAAAGACACCTTCTTTTGTGGTGAGCGAGGAAAAACAAATATTCCATTGTTTCGGCTGCCACGAAGGGGGAACGGTTTTTCAATTTTTAATGGGCATTAAAAAAATCTCCTTTCCCGAAGCAGTTAAGGAAGTTGCCGAATACGCCGGAATAACCATTCAATACGAAGAAGGTTACGATCCATCGGTAAAGGACGAAATGGAAATCCTTTACGAAATCAACGTATTGGCGGCAAAGTTCTTTGCGGAAAAATTATATCAAAGCATTGAGGGACAATCCGCAAGGGATTATCTGGAAGAAAGAAAAATAAAACTCCAAACTCAAAGGAATTTCGGATTGGGTTACGCACCCGATAGTTGGTCTGCCCTTAAAAATTATTTGGAAGAACAAAAAGTCGATCTTGATAAAGCCGGTGAATTGGGCTTATTAGACAAAAAAGAACAGGGAACATATTACGACAAATTCCGGGATAGGATAATTTACCCGATATTCTCAACCAACGGTAGAGTTATTGCATTCGGTGGGCGAATATTAAATCCCAACGTAAAAGGTGCAAAATATCTGAATTCACCCGAATCGAAGCTTTACTCCAAAAGAAAGGTTCTTTACGGTCTTTATCAATCCAAAGAAGAAATAAGAAAACTTGACAAAGCAATTCTGGTTGAAGGGTACATGGATGTGATTGCCCTTTTCCAAGCGGGAGTTAAAAACGTTGTTGCATCCAGTGGAACTGCCCTTACCGATGATCAAGTAAAACTCTTGAGCAGGTTTACCAAAAACATAGTTGTTTTGTTCGATGCCGACACTGCCGGACAAAATGCCGCTCTGCGAAGTATAGAAATACTGCTTAAAAACAATTTTGAAATCCAAGTTTTAACTTTACCGGAAGGCGAAGATCCCGATTCATTCATACAAAAGTTCGGGAAAGACGAGTTCGAAGAAAGAATGAAACGGGCAGATAATTTCCTTGAATATCAGATGAAAGAATTCGGCAGAAGAGGACTGCTTGATGATCCGGCCAGCCAAACAGAATCCGTTCGTGCATTGGTAAGAAATATTGCCTTCATCGAAGACGAACTGAAGAGGGAATTACACATACGCAATATTGCTAAAAAGTTTAATTTAAGAGAAAAACTTCTTGAATCGGAATTAGATAAATTCCTTTCGGAAAATGCAAAGAAAAAATCCTTTGCCGCCGAAAGGGAAGCCCGCACAATGCAAAAGCCGGAAGCTCTGCCTCAAACGAATGATGAATTCAAAATATACAAGAATGGTTTGGGGAAAAAGTTTGAAAGGGAAGTGATAGAGTTGCTTTTTGAGGGGAATGAAGAAATAATCGGATATATATTCGACCACATTCAACCCGATGAATTTATTGACGACAACTACCGGTTGATTGCAACAAAAGTTTACGAATTGTACAGAAAGGATATCATTCAACCTTCCGATTTGATTGATGCATTGGAAGATGAAAGCTTGAAAGATTTTGTCCGCTCCATTACCCTTTCGGAAGAGGTAATCAGCAAAAAATGGGATGAACTTAATCCCGACGGCGGAATTAAAAAGGATATAATGAAATATACAATAGACCTTGTTAAACGTTACCGCATAGCAAGAATAGACGAGCTTATAAAAGAAACAAATTTAAAATTGGCAAACGCTAACGAGGAAGAAGTAATTGAACTTTTGGATTATATTAGGGAACTTCAATCCGAAAAAAAATTAATTAACGAAGCAGAAGAGTTGTAAGATGATACGAAGAAATCCCGCTATTTACGAAATAAATACAAGGGTTTGGTTAAGAAGATTCGATACCAATGACAAAAAAGCTTCGCTAAAAGATGTGCCATTCGAATATTGGCGACAATTGAAAGAAAAGGGTATCGATGCCGTATGGTTGATGGGAATATGGAAAACGAACAAAGAAATAGTTAAAGATTATTGTTTCGAAGACGGATTAAAGAAAGAATACAGCAAAGCATTAAAGGATTGGAAGGAAGAGGATGTTATCGGTTCTCCCTTTGCAATCGATGTGTACGAAGTTGACCCCGGCATCGGGGTGCGGGATGATATTTTAAGTCTCAGGCTAAAACTTAACGACATTGGAATGAAGTTGATTTTGGATTTCGTTCCCAATCATTTCAGCATTGGCAGCAGACTCTTACAAGAACATCCGGAAATATTTTTAAGCGCTCCGCATAAGTTTTGGGAAGAAGATTCACACACCTTTTATCACGACGAGCAAAGAGGCCTCTTTTTTGCACACGGAAGGGATCCCTTTTTCCCGGCTTGGCAGGATACTTTACAAGTTAATTATTTTTCCGACGATGCACGCAAGTTTATGATTGAGCAATTATACAACATCTCAATGCTTTGCGATGGTGTTCGCTGCGATATGGCAATGCTTATGTTGAATAACGTTTTTGCAAACAACTGGGGACAAGTTTTAAGTCAACAAAATTACAACAAACCCTCAATTGAATTCTGGAAACTTGCAATAGATTATATAAGGGATTTTCGTCCCGATTTTATTTTTATTGCCGAAGCTTATTGGGATTTGGAATACGAACTACAGCAACTTGGTTTTGATTATACTTACGATAAAAAATTGACTGACCGTTTAAAAGCCGCCAATGTAATGGAAATCCGTGCTCATTTAAATGCAGATTACAATTATCAAACTCATTCGTTGAGATTTATCGAAAACCACGACGAAGAAAGAGCATTCAATATTTTCGGTCAGAATAAATCCAAAGCTGCTGCGGTTATAATTTCCACAATTATCGGAATGCGTTTTTATTACGACGGTCAGTGGGAAGGAAAAAGAATTAAACTTCCCG
>CAZULK010000014.1:0-32355 GCA_964621225.1 uncultured Melioribacteraceae bacterium
CTTCTGCTTATCCTGTTTGCAATAATGTATTTCGTCTATTTAATAATTAGAAAAATCAAAATAGAATATACATTCAGGGCAAAATTATTTTCTGCATTTTTGATTACTGCTTTAATCCCTATTATCTTCTTAGCTTTTTATCTAAGAGATTTAACTGAGAATAAAAATAAGTCCACAATAAAATATAAACTTAAAAAACGTGCTGCGCGAGTTGAAGATTATATTTCACTTCAAGCATCTCCGGAGGCTTTGAACTTCGAAAACTTGGATAAAATGGAAAAAGAGTTAGGGATTAAGTTCAATTTATATGAGGACAAAGGTATTTATTATTCATCCTTCGGAAAATATTACACCACCGGAATTTTAAATCCTTATATCAATTTTATCCCATACCAAGATATTGTTTGGGGAGATAAGAAGAGCAGGTTAGTCGTAAATAAAATAGGAAAGCTAAAGTATAATTCATTTTATTATAAATTAAATAACAATTTGGTTTTGGAAATAAATGATACATTCAACCAAATTATATTGCCTATTAAAACGGATGAATTCGACACAATTTTATTTGGCAGTTATGTTTTGGCTTCATTGATGATTATTCTATTGAGTACGATTTTATCAAATCAAATTTCAAGACCAATAGATAAATTGACAGCGGCTACAGAATCGCTTTCATCTGGGGATCTTGAAATTCGTATAAATGAAAACTACACCGGAGAGTTTGGTAAATTGATAAAAGCATTCAATACCATGGCTGCTCAATTGAAAAAAAATTCCGCCGAACTTGCCAGTTTGGAAAGGGAAGTTGCATGGAAGGAAATGGCAAAACAAGTTGCACATGAAATTAAAAATCCGCTTACTCCGATGAAACTTTCCGTGCAACATCTCAAAGCAGCATACAGGGATAAATCCGAAAAGTTTGGGGAAATATTTGAAAAAGTAACCGATACAATTATCAATCAAATAGAAACTTTGGGAAGAATTTCATCCGAGTTCAGTAATGTTGCAAAAATGCCAAAATTGAATCTTCAAACGATTAAGTTAGAAGAATGTATTCGAAAAGCAACGGATTTATTCGATCATGAAAACATTAAAATTGAAATATTAGGTGAAATTGACGACCTAAAAGTAAATGCGGATGAAGATCAACTTAAACGGTCAATAATCAATTTAATCAGAAATTCCATTCAAGCAAATTCAAGTAATGTCATTATTAAAGTTAGTGATGATAAGGATGAAGTTTCAATCGATATTTCTGATGACGGTTCAGGAATTCCGCCGGAGAATCAGGATAAAATATTCGAACTTAACTTTACAACCAAAACAGGCGGCATGGGACTAGGTTTATCGATGGCCAAACGCTTCATGGAAAGCATAGACGGAAATTTGTTTTTGGTGAAAAGTGATTCAAACGGAACAACATTCAGAATAAAATTAAGAAAAGCTGAAGATGGTTAATTTATCTCCATATCAAGAAAAGGCAATCCACTCGAAGGATCACGTAGCGCTAACAGCTAATGCCGGTAGTGGGAAAACTTTTGTTTTAACCAAAAGATACGTTGATTTGGTTTTGGAGAATGATATTTCCCTCGGCGAAATTGTAGCCATTACGTTCACCGAAAAAGCTGCGGGTGAGTTATTCTATAAAATATCCAAAGAGATCAACGAAAGACTGAATTCGGAAACGGATGAAGGGAAATTAAGGATATTGCGCAGGATGAGACGCCAAATCGTTTCTGCGAATATCTCTACCATTCATTCGTTTTGCATTGAATTGCTAAAGGAATTTGCTCCGTACGTCGATTTGGATGTTAACTTTTCTCCGGTTGATGCTGCCTATTCGGATGAAATGCTCGAAAAGAGTATTGCGTCAATTATAGAAAAGAATATTTCTTCGAATAATGAATCGATAAAAGATTTAATAAGATTCTTCGAATCGAAGGAGAAATTATTGTCCGCGGTGAAAAAATTAAAAAAAAAAAAAAAAACTGCAGAACAATGGGTGGATTATTATAATTCAACTAATGAAGAAACTTTAGTTGAAGATGTTATTAATTCATTTAACCAATTTGCTTATTACATTTTCGCAGATGATTTCGAAAAGTTAAAAGTGAATCTACAAAGACTCAATGAACAAATATTAAATATTCAGTCAGATAATAAATATGGATTAGCAGTGCTTGATGCGCTGGTAGAATTTCCCGAAATAAAGACTGAAAATATGCTCGATCTCTTTCAATGGTTTAATAATTACGGTAGTAATTTTGTAACCACTAAAGGCACTGTAAGATCGCGGGGATATGCAAAAAAAGTTGAAGACGAGTTATGCGATGAAATTAGTATTATTTCAGATGTATCCGATAGAATCAATAAAATAAACTTTTCAGCAGATTACAAAAATAATTTACTGAGTAACATTAAGGTTTTAAAAAAATTAACCTCCTTATATTCAGATATAAATGAAGAGTATTCGAAAAGGAAGAGAATAAATTCCTATTTGGATTTTGAAGACTTGTTGATATTTGCCAAAAAATTGTTGCAAATTCCCGAAGTGCAGGAAACATTATCGGATAAATATAAATACATCATGGTTGATGAATATCAGGATACAAATGCTATTCAATATGAAATAGTTATTCCATTGATAGACGAATTCCGTAAAGGAAAATTATTCATAGTAGGGGACGAGAAGCAAAGCATATATTCTTTTAGGGAAGCGGACTTGCAAGTTTTTTACAAAACAAAAAGTGAAATTGAAGAAGAAACCCACAGCGAAGGAATACTTGAACTACCCCATAGTTTCCGGCTCGATCCTAATCTTGCATTTTTCGTTAATTATATATTCGGAAAAATTTTCAGTGAACCAAATGAAATATTAAATTCTGTAGCACCCAGCGAACTGATTTGTGCGAAAGATTATAAATCGGAAGGGAATGTTGAGTTCCTCTTCGCAACAGATGAAATATACGAAGCACAATTAGTGGGGAGTAAAATAATTCAATTATTGAATCAAGGGCGGAATGCAAATGAGATTGCGGTATTATGCAGAAAGAGAAAATATTTTGATGATCTTATTTTGCATTTCGATGAAGCCGGAATTCCATATAATGTTGTTGGAAGCAAAGGTTTTTATGAAAACAGTTTGATAATGGACTTTCAACTCTTTATCTCATTCCTCATCGATCCAAATGATGATTACGCTCTTATCTCATTATTACGCTCCCAGTTTTTTAGAGTGCCGGATACTCTGTTGTTTGAGATTAAACATCAGCCGGGGGAATCATTTCTTGAAAAACTGAAATCCTATTCGTCAATAAACGAAAAGTATGCACGAATTTACTCATTACTTAATGATGAAATCAACTGTGCGAAAAATCTTACTCCTGTTGAACTTATAACTAAATTGATAGAAGATACCGGAATTTTACTTGCAATTAAGGAAAATAAATTCTTGCACAAGGAATATGCTTCTCTCGAAAAATTAATTGATTTGGCACTTGACTATCAGAATAAATCATTTGCTACGCTTTACGATTTTGCAGAATATTTTAAAGCTGCTGTTGAAAAGGAAAAAGCAGAAGAACTGCCCGTTGTTAATCCTGAAGGAAATGCAGTGCAGATAATGACCATTCATCAAAGTAAAGGTCTCGAATTTCCAGTCGTATTTCTATACGGTACTAATGATAAATATTTATTAACCGGCGCTTCTGCCAAGCAGATTGAAATTGATCATCAATTCGGTATTATTACTAAAGTTAGAGAAGAAGATAATTACTTTTCAAATTTTGTCGATACGCCATTGTCTTCTCTTTTTAGTTATGTAAATAAGAGAAGAACCGAAGCGGAAGAAAAAAGATTGCTTTATGTCGCGCTAACTCGTGCCGAAGAAGAGCTGTATATATCAGCAAAAACGCAACTCCCAGTAAAGCCGAATAATGATTGCTATTTATATCAAATTCTAAAGGCTCTTAATTTAATTCAACTTGAAAGCGTTGAAAATCCAATAACATTGAAGGGTGATTTAAAGTGTTTGGATGCAAGTGATAATTTTAACGAATATATTAAAAGCATTAACATTGAAATCCCAATCATAACCGAAATTGACTTACCACAGAGATTATTCAATTATGAGGAGAATGGAGGCAAGTCTTTCGAGGGCAATGTGGGGAGAATAAAAGACCTGCCCGATAATGAAATTTATTCTGCAACCAAAATTGCAGTCTTTAATCAATGTCCTTTGAAATATGATTTAATATACAATAAAGGGTATTCAAAACTTTTTAATGTATTGGGAAGAGAGTTTGAAATATACGACGAAACCGGAGAGGAAAGTTCTGACGAAATACCCGCAAATATAACAGGTACAATAATTCATAAAATATTGGAATTGGATGCAAAAGGTGATAGCATAAAAGAAATTGCAACCGAGTATATTAGTAATTTGGGGTTAAATGTGCCCGATGGTACTGTTGATAACATAGCAAAATTGATTAATAATTATTATTCGTCGGATGAGTATAAACAAATTTGCAAATTTGAAAAATATAAAAATGAATTAGAGATTTACACGAGATTCGGTTCGAATTTCCTTTATGGCATCATTGATAAATTGATAATTGATAATGAAAAATTGATTATTATTGATTACAAAACGGATTCTTTGAAATTTAAATCACCAGAGGAAAAATTCAATCATTACAAGAACCAATTATATTTTTATGCATATTTGGTTAATAAACATTTTGAGTGTAAAAATGATATTGAGGTAAAGTTAGTATTTATTGCAGAACCCGGTAAATCAATTAATTCAATAATAAACTTAAAAGAACTGAATGATTTTGAAAATAAATTGAAACAATCAATCTTAAAAATTACGAACGGACAATTCGAAAAAAATGAGGCTCATTGTTCTAGTTGTCAGTTTTCTGTGAGAAATGGTAAATGCATTAAGGGAGAATAATATGAAGAGAGTTGCATTATTAATTTTAGCCTTGGTTATTTCTGCTTGCAGTACCGCTGTAGAAACAACTTATGACAAATTTATATTTTACGAAAAACCGAAAGATTGGGAGTCGGATTCAATTAGAGCGCTTACCATCGAAAAATATTCTGAATTTTTAAGTGGAAAAAAATTCTTTATCGATCCCGGACATGGAGGTGAAGACCGTAAAAATAAAAATTCCGATTCCAGCCTTGTAGAAGCCGACTTGAATTTGAACGTGGCTCTTGCCTTAAGAGATTATTTAACGAAAGCGGGCGCTGAAGTTTATTTGTCAAGGGATAAAGATACTACGGTTGATTTGAAATACAGGTCCGTGCTGGCAAATGAAAGCGGGGCAGAGTATTTTATCAGTATACATCACAATGCCCCGGGAAACGAAGAGAATGTATGGACGAATTATACTTCAACATTCTATCACGCCACTCCAAATGATTACGAATATGAACCGTTCAACCATGATATGGCCAAGTATGTTCAGCGTGATCTTGCTTACGTTATGAGAAATCCCGGAGGTTTGGGTAGCTTCGACGGAACTTATTCTGATTATAGAATTTATCCGGGTGATGGATTCAGCGTTTTGAGGGAAACACATATTCCTGCTATTCTGGTTGAATGTGCTTTCTTCACCAACAGATTCGAAAAATTCAGACTTGGTGATGAGGAATTTAATAAAATACAAGCATGGGGAATTTTCAGGGGATTGGGTAAATTCTTCTCGAATACTTTCCCGACTATCGAACTGGAGAAAGACAAATGTACTTTGGACGATAATAATATGACTCTGATTCTTAAGTTGTCCGATCCCGATGGAATTGATGAAAAAAGTATACGAACTTATTTTGATTCGACGGAAGTAAGTTTTCGCTTCGATAAAGATTCTGAAGAATTGAGATTGGAATTAAATAATATTTCACCGGGCGAGCATGAATTGAAAGTAATATGTGCGGACAATGAAGGAATTCATTCAAAGCCATACTACTCGAAAATAATAACGGAATGATATTTTGAATGATTTATCCAATCTCATATTTTGTATGGTTTGATTTTGTGAATTTAAGAACTTGGAGAAATGATGATAAAAGAAATTAAAATTGATATGTTTAGTGATACAGCCGGAGGGTTATTAAAACGGGAGGAGATCGAAGAAAAGTATAAATGGAATTTAACGGATATTTTCCCCAATGATGCAGAGTGGGAAAAAGAATTTGAATGGATGCAAAACAATGCGGGAAAAATAAAAGAATTTGAAAATAGATTGTCAGAGGGGAGCGATACATTTTTAGAGTGCCTAAAACTTGACGAACAAATTGGTATTAAATTAGGCAAACTCTATCTCTATGCAATGCTTTCGAAAGACCTCGATTTGAGTGATAACGAAGCTCAAGCACGTTACGATAAATTACTGATGCTCTATGCTAAGATATCTGAATTCAGTTCCTTCCTGAAACCTGAAATTCTTTCATTGGGCAAATCCAGAGTTGATGAATATTTAGCTTCAAAAGAAGAATTGAAAATCTATCAACATGAGATAGACGATATTTTCCGGACAGAAAAACATACACTCCCGAAGGAACAAGAGCGCCTAATGGCTTTGGCATCTCCGGTTACCGAAGTGCCATATAATACATTCAGTTTGTTGGAAAATGCAGATATCGTTTTCCCAAAAGTTGAAGACGAAGAAGGAAATGAAATTGAAATATCGCATGGAAGATATATCTCTGCTCTCTATTCGCAAAATAGGGATTATAGAAGGAGAGTTTACAAAGGTTATTATGAACCGATTATTCAGCACAAAAATACTTTGTCCTCCTTATTTAATGGTAATATAAAATCGGCTATCTTTAATGCTAAAGCCAGAAATTATTCTTCCACATTGGAAGCTGCACTTCATAAAAATAATATACCGGTGGAAGTTTACCATAATTTAGTTGAAGCTGTAAAAAACAATTTGACTCCTCTACAGGAATGGGCGAAGTTTAAAAAGTCATATCTAAAATTGGACGAATTACATCCTTACGATTCGTATGTTACCCTCTTCCCAACGTTTCAAAAGAAATATAGTTACGAGGAAGGAAAGGCAATTGTTTTAAAAGCTTTGGAACCGATGGGGGAAGAATATATCAAACAACTTCAATATGCATTCGATAACCGCTGGGTTGATGTATATGAAACAAAGGCAAAAAGAAGTGGTGCATATTCTTCCGGAACTACCTACGGCGTTCACCCTTATGTGTTGATGAATTGGAATGACACATTAAATGATGTTTTTACCTTGGCTCACGAAATGGGGCATTGTTTGCATTCTTACTTAACAATTGAAAATCAACCTTATCCTTATGCCGATTATACAATCTTTCTTGCCGAAGTGGCTTCTACAACCAACGAAGCATTGTTGCTCAATTATTTAATTGAAAATGCTGAGTCTGCGGAAGAGAAGAAATTTTTGATTGAAAAATTTATTGTAAATGCTGTTACCACATTTTACCGCCAAACAAGATTTGCCGAGTTCGAGATGGTTACCCATCAAATAAGTGAACAAGGGCAAGCCCACACTCCCGATTCATTATGTGAACTCTACGGAAAAATGTATTCGGAATATTGGGGCGAAGCAATGGTAGTGGATCACGAAGAAACATTTACCTGGGCAAGGGTGCCACATTTTTACTATAATTTTTATGTTTATCAATACGCTACCGGTTTTGCTGCTTCGGAAACTTTGGCAAATAATATTATTACAGAAGGTAAGCCTGCCGTTGAAAGATATTTGAATTTTCTTAAATCGGGAAGCTCTAAATATTCGATAGATATTTTAAGAGATGCCGGAGTTGATATGACCTCTCCGGAACCAATTTTAAATGTTGTGAATAAATTCACTGCTTTACTTAATGAACTGAAAAAAATCGTTGAGGAGTAACAAATGAAAATTTATTCTAAAAGTGAATTAAATGAATATTCTATGACTCTTACTTATGATGATATTTCACTCGTACCAACAGAAATATCGAGAATAAAAAGTAGGGTGGAGGCTAGCACCAAAACAAAATTCTTAAACCTCGAATTAAGCCTTCCGGTAATTTCAAGTCCTATGGATACTGTAACCGGAATTGATATGGCAAAAGCTCTTGACGAGATGGGGTGCCTCGGTGTATTAAACAGATTTGATTCGTCTTTGGATGATCTTTTATCTCATGAAGAATATGCTAACAATATTAAAGCTGTTTCGATTGGATTAACTACAGAAGAAAATGTAATTGAATATCTCGCTTCACACAATATTCTTATTTGTATTGATACAGCAAACGCTAACAACAGAACCGTATTAAACAAGTGTGAAGAATTGAAGAAGAAATATAATATACCTGTTATGGTCGGAAATATTGCTTGTGGAACATCGTTAAAAGATTTGGTTAACGCAGGTGCGGATGCCGTACGAATTGGAATTGGTGGTGGAAGCGTTTGCACAACGTCTATACAGACTGGGATCGGTATAGGGGGAGTATCATCATTGCTTGATGTATATTTTGCAAGGGAAAAAGAAAATTTGGATATTGCTCTTATAGCTGACGGTGGTTTAAAAGCCCCGGGAGATATTGCCAAAGCGCTCGCGCTGGGTGCAGACGTTGTTATGTTGGGAAGAATGTTAGCCGGAACAAAAGAAGCTCCGGGTGAAATTATTAAATATAATGACCAACTATGGAAAAAATATCGCGGTTCGGCTTCTTTCGGTGTTAAAATGAAAAACGAGTTTATCGAAGGGGCTGAAACAATGATTCCATATAAGGGAACAGTTAAAAACGTGATAAACTCTATTTCAGACGGCGTGCGGTCCGCAATGAGTTATATGAATTGTTTCACAGTGGACGAACTGAGAGCAACCGAATCATTTGCTATTTTGAGTAATAGTTCTTACTTGGAAAGATTGCCTAAAAAATAGGGGAGAAGGGGGTTATTCCTCCTTCTTTCCGGGTCTTATTGTATAGAATTGATCTTCATCCTTGTCCGCGTATTTGCCTAATACGTCATCGTTCAAGGAATGCAATTTTTTCTTTTTCGGGCTGATTGCTTCCTCTGTCTTTCTGGCTCTTATGGAAGTGGGATCCGGTGTTTTGGATTCGGTTGGTGTCCCGACAGAAGGCGTGAAATTTTTGTTTATAATTTCTATTCTGTGCCGGCGAGTGAATATTTGCGTGGCTTTTCTTTTCTTTCTTCTTAATTCTTCTTTTTTCCTGCGATATTCCTCTTTTTTCTTCCGGTATTCTTCTTCAGTAATCTTATTAGTTCCGGTTTTTTCATGTATCTTTTTCTTAACATGAATCTGTTTCTTTTGATCTGCTTTAATAATGATCGGTTTTTTAAGGTCTTTGACCTCTTCTTCTTTCTTATCTTCCGAAGTTTTCTTCTTTGCGGCTTTCTTTTGTGCTTTTAATGCTTCTTTTGCTTTTTGGAGGTCATCCTCGTAAGGCAATTTTTCACCCGACAGTTTTCTCCTTACTTTGTAGGAAATGTAAGATCCTACAATAACAATCACCGCAAGAATACCGAAATAGGTGAGACTTTGTTGAACAATTTCTATTAGATCCATAGACCAGCCTCATACTTTCCGCTAAAATAACATTAATATGCGGAAAACTCAATCTTTAGCAAAACAAAAACTCAGCATTAGCTACGTTTTTGTATTAAATTTATAAAATTCACTAGATTTTTCATTGGAATAATAGTAAAGAACATTCGCACTTGCTAAAGAATATCTTCCGTTTGATGAAAAATCACCGGCAAAGATTTTTTCTTTTTCTTCACTTTTTGTAGAGGCGAATTTCCTTTCGTAAGTCCTTTTCGAAGAAGTTTTGGTTAGCGTATCCACTTTTGTGTATCTTTTCGATCTGATTTCCCGTGGCTGCGGATTGGATGGATTATAGCTTACCGGAATTTGGAAATTTGGTACTGATTTCGATTTGTAATTTTTCTTAGGCCTAATACCTTCTTGGGAATAAACACTGGTTTTCATGAATTGCTTTTTTTCGTCGAAGATTGGTTTCCCTAAATCAAATTTTGCATCTCCGGCAAGATGGGGCTTCAATTCCTTACCCTTATTTTTTATCCGGTAAGATATGTAAGAAACTATTAGCACTCCAACAAACAAGCCTGTAAATAAAAGCAGGCTTTGATAGATTACATCAATTAACTGCATTGTATACCTCCCCTAAATATGTCGGGGAATTCATTTCAATTGTTGTGCCAATCCAATTTTTAAGCAAAAACGGGCATTTTTTATGATTCAGTTGGCTTTTTTTGATCGAGTGTCTCATAATGAGATATTTTAGGAAAATTCGCTTAACTTATTTAATTATAATGATATAGGGTAATTTTCAGTTTGAAATTAGGGATAGAATTGATATATTTCGAAGCTTTACTTTTTTTAATATAACATTGGGGTTATAATGACAAAAGCAGACATAGTGGAAAGAGTAGCAGCCGGAACCGGATTAACAAAGCTTGAAACCGAAGCGATAATCGAAGGTTTTTTGACTACTGTCATCCAAGCATTAAGAGACGGTAACGGAATAGAAATAAGAGGTTTTGGAAGCTACAAGGTTAAGAAGAAAAATGCCCGCTTTGCCAGAAACCCCCGAACAGGTGAAAAAGTATTTGTTGAAGAACACTATGTTCCCGTATTCAAATTCTCGAAAGATTTTAAGAATGCCGTGAATCGTGGAATGAAAGAGAAAGAAAGGAAAGAAGCTTAATGTCATCAAAGTTTATTTATTGTAGTGTTTGCGGAGAGAAAAATGAAGCAAAGGCTAATTTTTGTTCTTCGTGTGGAGCAGAACTTCAAAAGAAAAAAGGCAACACGCAAAAACAGGTTTCAAATACGAATTCAAAAGAATTAAATTTTAACACCATAATTTATTCTTTAGTCGGTTTAATTGTAGTTGGTGCTATTATACTTTATGTTGCAGGTGTTTTCGATTCTCCTGCTCCGGTTCAAAATAGTGTGGGGCAAAATTTCACTCAAAATCAAAATAATCCCCATGCAGGAGTTGATTTGAACGCACTGCAAAATATCAGAAATTTAGAAGCACAGGTAAAAGCAAATCCAAATGATTTGAATGCATTGCTTCAATTGGCGCATTTGCTAAACGATTCCGGTTTCTATCAAAAAGCAATAGACAGATACAAGGAATATTTGGCAAAGAATCCGGATGTGCCGGATGTACTAATTGATATGGGAGTTTGCTATTATAATTTGGGCAACTACGAAGAAGCCTTGAAAGCAATGCAGAAAGGTGTGAAAATTAATCCTCGCCATCAGATTGGGTTATTCAATATCGGGATTGTAAATTCGGCAAAAGGAAATATCGCCGAAGCAAAAAAATATTGGAAAATGGCCTACGATGTAAATCCGATGGCAGATATTGCAAAAAAAGCTATGAATTTGATTAATCAAAACTAATTGGAGATATCTCTATGCCAAGTGGAAAAAAGAGAAAACGTCATAAAATGGCGACTCACAAAAGGAAAAAAAGACTGCGTAAAAACAGACACAAAAAGAAATTGAAATAATTTCTTATTAGCCGGCTTAGCTCAGTTGGTAGAGCAATTCACTCGTAATGAATAGGTCAGCGGTTCAAGTCCGCTAGCCGGCTCCAATCAACTCTCCCTGGTTTCGAAGTTCCCTTTTTTCGATGCCGCCAGAGGTAATTTGATTGTAAATTTTGTGCCTTGGGATGGTTTGCTGTCTATATAGACTTCTGCATCGTTTAATTCACAATACTTTTTAACGATGTACATTCCCAAACCCAATCCTTCGAAACTCCTGGATAGACCTTCATTTTCTTGGGTAAACGGACGAAATATATTATCGAGATATTGTTTCGATATACCTCTTCCCGAATCTGAAATTTCTACCACTAAATAATTATCTTCGTTATAGTCGTTAATCTTTATGTAACCTTCGTCGGTATATTTTACTGCATTATCCAATATGTGAACTATTACTCCGGATAAACTTCTTTTATCACCAAGTATAATTCTTTCTGCACTTGAGGATTCCCTCAATAGTAATAATTTTTTCCTTTCGGAAATATCCCTAAATTGAGCTACTGCGGGAAATACTATATCATCTATAAAATCAATTTTTTCGAAGTTAGCTTCATATGTGCCGGATTGTATAGTGCTGGCATCAATTAATAAATCTATTGTCCTAACGAGTCTGTTTCCTGCTTTCTTAATTGTTTCATACAATTCAGAGATGTTTAATCTGTCATCATCCTTCAGCTCTTCCCAAATCATTCCAAGGAAAGACATAATTATATTTAAAGGTGATCTTATCTCGTGGGAAATTTGAGAAATGAATTCGCTTTTTAACCTGTCAGATTTTTGTGCTTCTTTTTTAGCAACAATTATTTCATTTATGTATTCAGTTAACTCGAAGGAAGCGCCGATAACTTTTGCGGATATACTTAACGCGTCCATTTCCGCTTCGGTCAAATTCATTTTTTCCGAAAAATTATCAAATCCCAAAAAACCTTCCAATCGATCGTTTACAAAAATTGGATAGATGATTTCACTTTTGGGCTGAGATGAACTATTTGAGTGGGAAGTAATTACTTTGCCTGCAGAAAGTTTTTCCGTAATAAATTTTAGTTGATCCTCGTTGAATCCGATTTCGTAGAGCGAATCGTTCAATTTATCATTCTGTCCGAACCAGAATGCGTTAAGCGAAAATCTATCGGAATCATTTTCTTTTCTGAATAGATAAACTCTGTCACAATGGGAAGCTTCTCCCAAATACTTTAATAATTTGTTCAAATCATGTTCGGCGTCCTTTTTAGAAAGGACTACTTGAGTAAATCTGTTTAATGCGTTTAATATTTTATTCTGTTTTTCTAACTGTTGCTTTTGCAAGTTTTGTTTTGTTACATCTTGAAGAACCCCCAACTCACCGGTTTCGTTTTTGGAATTAGTCCAAGTATAGCTCTTCTTCTGTATGTATTTGATTCCTTTTTGGGTCTCTACCTTAAAAACTTGTTCGGCTTTATTTTGTTCGTAACCTTTAGAGGCAGCGCTTTGCCAAATACTCTTTAATTTTTCAAGGGATTGCTTTTCATCCTCTTCGTTTGTAAGCAAATAATGGAACGGAGAAATATAATCGAATTCTTTTTGCCCGCACGGCATGCTGTAGAATATACTCTGTGTGGATTTTGTTATTAAATCTACTTTCTTTTTTTCTTCAGAAAGTTTTTTATGAAGCGTGTACTGTCTTATTGCAGAAGTTAGAATTTTAGCGTAGGATTCAAATGCATGCAATTCATCGGAATTCCAAACTCTTTGATTCATATCGGTTATTTGAATGAATCCCCACAAAGCTTCTTCAATTTTTATCGGAATGATTATTTCCGACTTATGTCCATCAGTCAATATATGTTTTTGATTTACTATTGATTTCCCTTTGAGTAATTGATTCATTAATTCAGAATTAGGGTTGTTTACTTCCCGTTCTGATTTAACCTTTAGTGCCGTTTTATTGCTGGCTTTAAGCTTAATTCTGAATTTTCCGTTGGAAGACGGATAACTTCTCCATAGATAAATGGAAAAAAGATCACCTGCGGATGCCAGATAGTCTAGAGTCTTACCAATTGATTTTTCCCAATTTTCCACACCTAGGAATAATTCGGCGGATTTATTTATCGCGGACAAGAGGGAGTTTTTCTTTTCGAATTCAGTAAGAGTTGCATCTTTGGGTTTGGTCCTTTGGCAAACAAATCTATACCCCGATTCGGTTAAACTGGCAGTCCCTTTAACTCTTATCCTTTTTCTGTCTTTTGTATAAAGATAATTATAGAAATAGATTCTTTCGGATTTTGACTCACGAAAATGTTGTAAGAAGGATTCATAGAATGAACTATCCGGAAATAAATTTTCGGGACTTAAGTCAACTAAATCTGATTTATTTAGCTCGGTGGCTAAATAAAATTTTGTATCATCGGACTCAACTATCCCTTTCTGCAGATTAAGAGTAAAAGAAAACTGCATAATTCTCCATGATTATTTCTTTGCTCTTATTATCGTAAAAACCGAAAGATAATTTAGGTCATACGATTAGGGGGGTAATAATAAAGCGGGAAATAAGCGGCAAAACAAAATTTTTTTTAACAAAATAGTTGACATTGACCTATAAAAAGCATTATTTTGCAGATGTGTGGGGAAAAGTGTTGAAAATTACCACAAAATTTTATGTTTATAGGTAGCTTTACATATAATCTGGATTCAAAAGGAAGGATTGCCATTCCGGCAAAACTGAGAAAATCTCTGAAGCCGGAGGCAAACGAAACGTTTATAATGACCATCGGTACGGCCAAATGTATCGATGTATATCCACTCGATCAATGGGATGAATTAGCAACTAAGAAGCTGGAAAATCTCAACACATTCGACCCCAAGGAAGCAATGTTCATCAGAATGTTTCTTCAGCAGGCGTGGGAAGATAAACTGGATACTCAATCCAGACTTTTGGTGCCCAAAAACCTTATCGAATACGCCGAAATCGAAAAAGAAGTATTTATTCTCGGTGCTCTTAAAAAGATTGAATTGTGGAACCCTGCTAATTATGAAAAATATATCGAAGAGAATAAAGCACTTTACTCTGAAATAGCAAGTGAAGTAATGAATATATCAAAATGATAATTCATAAGCCGGTTCTATTAGATGAAACATTGGATCTTCTGGTCACTAATAAATCCGGTATATATTTCGATGGAACCTTGGGTTTCGGCGGTCACTCGACCGGAATTCTGAAAAGATTAAACAGACACGGCAAAGTTGTCGGTAGCGATAAAGACAAAGAAGCATTTGATTATTGCAAGAAACAATTTGCCGGTGAGGAAAGATTTGAGCCTTTCCTTACGTCGTTTGTGAATATAGATAAAATTTCAAAGATTTTGTTCATTGACAAGTTTGATGGTATCCTGGCAGACCTGGGGGTATCTTCCTATCAATTGGATAATGCAGATAAAGGCTTTACTTATCGGGAGGATGTGCCTCTGGATCTGCGCATGGATAGAGACGCTCAGGTTACTGCAGCAGATATATTGAATGATTATGACGAAAAGGAAATTGCAAGAATTTTATTCGAATTTGGCGAAGAGAAAAAATCACGTAGAATTGCAGCCGAAATTTGCAGAAGGAGAGAGGAAAAGCCAATTAAAACAACCGGCGAACTCAAAGAAATCATCTCTTCTCTCGTTCCGCCTAATTTTTTAAATAAGTCATTGTCCAGGGTATTTCAAGCTTTAAGGATTGAGGTTAATAATGAATTGGAGGAGTTAAAAGAGTTTTTGAATAAATCCGTCGATCTTCTTAAAAGCGGCGGGAGAATTGCAATAATTACCTTCCACTCGCTGGAAGACAGAATTGTAAAAGAGTTTTTTAAATATGAGGCTTTGGATTGCATTTGTCCCCCGGAATTCCCGGTTTGCAGATGCGATAAAGAAGCCAAGCTCAAGATAATAACTAAAAAACCGGTTGTTGCCGGGGATTTGGAATTGAAAGATAATTACAGAGCAAGATCGGCTAAATTGAGAGTTGCAGAAAGAATATGAAAAAAGATCAATCGAATTTAAGAAGATTTATGATGCTGGTTCTGCTCGTTACGAGCGGGTTGATAATTCAGCTTTATTTTAATGCAAATGTTAAGATGCTTTCTTCGGAAAAAAATAGATTGGAAACGGAATTACTTCATCTAAAAGACAGAATGGAAGATAGAGTGGTTGAGGTTCAAAAATTATCTTCCAAAGAAAGAATCTCTAATTTGGCTTACGGAAAAATGGGCATGATAAAAGCGCCTAAACCGTTTGAGAAAATTTACTTAAATCATTTAAGAACAAAAAAAATTGTACAACTGGTAGAAAAAAAATATGATTAAAGCTCGTGCATATTTAAGTTTTTTCTTTATGGTGCTGATCTTCTTCGGATTGATAGCGAGACTGTACCGCATTCAGATTGAACAACACGACGAGCTTTCCATTCGCGCATTAAAACATCATTATGCTTCCCAAAGCGTTAAAGCAGAAAGGGGAAGAATATTCGACCGGAACGGCGATCTGTTGGTTTATTCAAAAAATGAAATTTCCTTTTATGTAAATAATAAAAACAAAAAGAACGACGTTGCAGATAGTGTAGTTGCAGCTGCTTTCAGCAAAGTTTTTGGTAAGCCCTTCCAACACTATATGGAGTTACTGTCGATCGATAAGAGTAGAGTTTGCTTGGAAAAAAAGGTGAGTAATAAATATAAAAATGCCTTCAAAAATTTACACTGCAACAGACTTTACTCTGAAACAGATAACAGCAGATTCTATCCTTACGGTTCATTGGCTGCTCATGTTTTAGGCTATGTTAATCGGGAGTTAAAAGGGGTTAACGGAATTGAAAGGTATTTGGATGAAGAGCTGAAAGGAAAAGACGGCAAACTTACATTTCAAATAGATGCCCGTAAAAACATTATAGCTGTGGAAGAAAAAATTTCGGTTCCGCCCATCGATGGGAAAAATGTTGTTTTAACTATTGATAAAAATTACCAGAGCATACTTGATGAGGAGTTGCTCAACGGATTCAACAAATTTGGCGGGGAAGCTGCTGTCGGTATTATTGTAGATCCTAACACTGGTGAAATTTTGGCATTGTCGAACATCCCGAATTATGACCCCGCCAATTATAATTTATTTGATAATGAGAGCCGAAGAAACAGAGCCATAAGTGATGTTTACGAACCAGGCTCAACTATAAAGTCAGTTTTCCTTTCGATGCTTTTCGAAGAAAAATTGGCTTCGCCAAACGAAATAATTAATACAGAAAACGGAAAATATAAATTATATACAAAATGGATTAGAGATACCCATTCATACGAAAAATTAACAGTAAGAGAAGTTCTGGAACACTCGAGTAATGTTGGAATAGTAAAGCTGAGCAATAGAATTTCGCCAAATAAATTTTATAAATATCTTAGGGATTTCGGATTTGGTAACGAAACTCATATAGATTTGCCCGGCGAAGTTGCGGGAGTACTCAAGAAACCGGGGGAATACTCAAAATTGTCCAAGCCTTTTATTTCCCACGGATATGAAATTTCAGTAACTCCTTTACAAATGACAATGGCATACGCTGCTCTCGTAAACGGTGGTGTGTTATACAAACCACAAATAATTAAAGCGATAGAATCGAAGAATGGTTCCGAAAAAACGGTTGTTCAACCTGAAAGAATTAGAAGAGTCATTTCCAAAGAGACATCGCAATTGATTGTGGACTTGATGGAAGGAGTTGTGGAAAACGGAACCGGTGCAACCGCTCAACTTACGAATATGAGAGTTGGTGGTAAAACGGGAACTTCGCACAGATATGTAGATGGACAATATTCCAATACAAAATATAATTCTTCTTTTATTGGATTTTTCCCGGTGGAAAATCCACAGGTAGTCATCTTTATTTGGGTTCAATCTCCCAAACATGGAAAATACGGCGGACAAGTTGCCGGACCGATTTTCAAAAATGTAGCGGAAAGAATTGTGAAATCGGATTTGAAATTTTCGAAGTATAGAAAAAATATTGACAGAACAAGGAACAGAAAAGAATTTTATACTATTAATCTAAATACGGAGAAGGATTATGTGAGTCATTCTAATCCGGCAAATAAAGTTGAAGAAGTAAAGAAATTTGAAACAAAAAGATTTACAATGCCGAATTTAGTCGGTTCAACGGTAAGAAAAGCAATGGCTTTTGCTGCATCTTCCGGATTGAAACTTAAGATGGAAGGAAGGGGCAGAATAATTTGGCAGAATATCAAACCGGGAAGTAAAATTGTAGCAGGTAAGGTTTTAGAGATAAAATGCGGAAAATGAAATTAACGGACATATTAAATAACCTACACGCAATCCAAGTTAGCGGCAATCCGGAAGGAATAGAAATAGAATCTATAGAATTGGATTCGAGGCGGGTTAATGGGAAATCAATTTTTGTAGCCGTAAAAGGATTTAAACTCGACGGCCACGATTTTATACCTGGCGCCATCAGCCAAGGCGCAAGAGTAGTTATTGTTGAAGATGATTCCAAGGTTCCCGATGAATTATTTACCGTTAACAATTGCGTAAAAATTTTAGTCGAGAATTCAAGACGAGCATTGGCAGAAGCTTCGGTTGCGCTTTACGACGATCCTTCTGCAAAATTAAATTTGATTGGAGTTACCGGAACAAAAGGGAAAACCACAACCACCTTTTTCATCAAAAAAATTATTGAAGCTTCAGGTAAAAAGTGCGGATTGATTGGTACAAACAAATACATTGTAGGCGAAAAAGAATATAACGCTGATAGAACCACTCCTGAAGCCAATGTTATAAATAAGTTACTGAATGAAATGGTCGAGGAGGGATGTGAGTTTGCGGTAATGGAAGTTTCTTCACATTCAATCGACCTATTCAGAGTTCACGGATTAAATTTTGCTGCAGCAATCCTAACAAATGTTACGTCTGATCATCTCGATTATCATAAAACTTTCGAAGCATACAGAGATGCAAAAGTGAATTTATTTTCGAATCTACAGGAGAATTCAAATTCAATTATTAATGCGGATGATAAAAGTGCGGTTCATTTTATATCAAATTCAAAAGGAAAAGTTTATACTTACGGGACTGCAAGCGGATCGAATTATTTGATGGAAAACGTGGAATTTAATTTGACCGGAACTACGTGGAATGTTACAGTTGAGGATGAGAAATGGAATTTATCCACTCCGTTGATAGGAAAGTTTAATGCATTTAATGCTACTGCTGCATTGGTTGCAACCCATCGCTTGGGAATCAAAAAAGAAGACATCATCAAAGGAATTGGGGAAATGCCTCAAGTTCCGGGAAGATTCGAGGTTTTATCCGGAGAAAATAAAAAGGTAATAATCGATTATTCTCATACGGCTGACAGTTTGGAAAAAGCGCTTCAGTCAATTCATCATTTAATTTCTCCCGGTCAGAAAATTGTAACAGTATTTGGTTGCGGGGGAGATAGAGATAAAACCAAAAGACCGGAGATGGGAAAAATAGCGGAAAAATATTCAGACTTTGTTATTGTTACTTCAGACAATCCCCGCACTGAAGACCCAGTTGCGATACTGAAAGATATTGAAGCCGGTATGAAAAAGGATAATCATAAAGTTATTGAGAATAGAACCGAAGCGATAAAAGAAGCCGTGCTAAACTCGGATGAAAACTCTGTTGTGCTAATAGCAGGAAAGGGGCACGAAACTTACCAAGAGATCAACGGTGTGAAACATCATTTTTCGGATAAAGAAGAAGCATTGAAATATTTGAGAGTAATGAATTGAGACTAAATTTAAAGGACATATTTGAAATTCCCGGTGCTGAAATTTTTGATCCGGATAAATTCAAACCGGTAGCGAATGTCTCTATCGATTCACGAAGCATTAGAAAAAATTCTCTCTTTGTGGCAATAAAAGGAGAAAAATTCGACGGGCATAAATTTGTTAATGATGCTATTCGTAATGGTGCAACTGCTATTGTTGTGAACAAGAACAGATTACGTTATTTGGATGAAGTAGATGTTCCTATAATTGCGGTAAAAGATACTAGCAAAGCTTATGGGGATATAGCTAATATTTGGAGAAATAAATTAAATGCAACAGTAATCTCAATTACCGGAAGCAATGGTAAGACAAGCACGAAAGATTATTTGACAACCTTGCTCGGCAAGAGATATAATGTGGTTTCAACTAAGCAAAATAATAACAATCACATCGGAGTCCCGCTAACTATTTTTGAAGCGGATGAAAAAACTGAAATACTTATTCTCGAACATGGCACGAATCATTTTGGCGAAATTGAATATACCGCCAAAATTGCCCAACCCGATATTGCTTTAATAACAAACATCGGCGACGGACATTTGGAATTCTTAATAGATCGTAACGGTGTTCTGAAAGAAAAAGGAAAACTTTTTGAGATCACTGCTGAAAGAAACGGAGTTCTGGTAATAAATGATAACGATAGTTTGTTGAAAAAATATTCAAAGAATTTTTCTTGTAAAAAAGTAAAATATGCTTTTAATAAAAATGCTGATGTAAGAGGAAAGATTTCCGGTTATGATAAATATGGCAGACCGATCATGGAGATAAGTGATTCGAAATCCAATATTACTTCGGTATTGCCGGTACTGGGAAGAGCTAACGCAAAGAATATTTTAGCAGCGGTTACAGTAGCAAAACAAATTGGCTTGAACAAAAGGGAAATTATTGCGGGAATAAAAGCTCTTACTCCGCCTAAAGGAAGATTAAACCTTATTGAAAAGAATGGTTTTATTATAATTGACGATACATACAATTCGAATCCGAATTCACTTAAAGAAGCTGTTGAAGTATTGAAAAAGATAAAGATTTATAAAAAGAAAGTTTTGATCCTGGGCGACATGTTCGAACTGGGAAAAGATTCAAAAAATATACACCGCAGTTTAGCTCCTGAAATAAAAAAATTAAATAAAACAAATACCGAAGTTTATACCATCGGAAAAAGCATGAGATATTTGAATTCGGAGATAAAGGATTCGGTAAAGTCTAAACAGTTTAATAATAGGAAATCATTACAAAATTTCTTGATGAAGATGGACGTTAAAGATAGGGTTATATTGGTGAAAGGTTCGCGAGGGATGCATATGGAAGAGTACGTGAATGTTTTAGGAGAGAAGAATTAGATGTTTTATTATCTGTTTAATTATATCAACGATAAATTCAATCCGCCGGGATTCGACCTTTTCCGGTTCTTGAGTTTCAGGTCTGCTTTAGCGGCAATTACTGCTCTTTTCTTGTCGTTTTATTTGGGACCTAAAATCATTAAAAAATTAAGAGAACATCAAATAGGCGAGACAATTAGAGAAGTCGGTCCGCAAACGCATCAGAAAAAAGCCGGAACACCAACAATGGGCGGACTTATTATTTTGCTTACTGTAACCATTCCGGTTCTTCTGTGGAGCGATATTAAAAGCACATACATACTTTTAGTTTTAGGCGGTACTTTATTTTTAGGATTAGTAGGCTTTATCGACGACTACTTGAAAGTTGTTAAGAAAATGAAAAAAGGATTGATTGCCAGATATAAACTTATGGGACAAGTGTTGGTCGGATTGGCAATTGGATGTGCTGTTTATTTCCTTCCGGAATTTTCTAATTATGCAACAGAAACCACATTGCCTTTTTTCAAAAATTTAAATTGGGATTTTTCCTATTTGTATATACCGGTAGTTATTTTCATAATAACCGCAACTTCGAATGCCGTTAATTTAACCGATGGATTGGACGGATTGGCAATAGGAACATTAACCATTGTGATGCTTGCCTTGGCAATAATGAGCTACGTAACCGGAAACGTGATTTATTCTGATTATTTGAATATAATTTATTTGCCCGGAGCCGGGGAATTGACTGTCTTTATTGCAGCATTGATTGGCGCCGGATTGGGATTCTTGTGGTTTAATTTTTATCCGGCACAAATTTTTATGGGAGATACCGGATCTTTAGCCCTTGGCGGTGCTTTCGGTATAATGTCGATTTTAATTAAGAAAGAATTATTGATACCGATACTCGGTGGTGTATTTTTTATGGAAACAATTTCCGTTATAATTCAAAGATTATATTTCAAATATACCAAGAAAAAATACGGGGAAGGAAGAAGAGTATTCAAAATGGCTCCGGTTCACCACCACTTTGAAATGCTCGGTTGGGATGAACCCAAAATAGTGATCAGGTTTTACATCATAGCAATTATACTTGCAATTGTTTCATTAGCGTCGTTCAAAATCAGATAATGGAAAAAGAGATAAATAAAATATCGGTAATTGGCGCTGTTCGTAGTGGATTGGCTGCTGCCAAATTGGCAAAGAGGCAGGGAATTGATGTATTCGTAAGTGATTCCGCTAGTTACGAAAAATTAAAAGATAATTTTGATAAGCTGAAAGAACTTGGAATCGATTATGAGTTCGGAGGTCATTCGGAAAAAATTTATGATGCCGACTTAATTGTTACAAGTCCCGGTGTGCCTTCCGATTCAGATGTGATAAAAAATGCTTTGAATAAAGGATTACAAGTAATTAGCGAATTGGAATTCGCTTCAAGATTCTGTAAAGGAAATATTATTGGGATTACGGGTACAAACGGCAAAACCACCACAACAACTCTTTGTGCGCATGTTTTGAATGAATGCGGATTCAAAACATATACTGCGGGGAATATCGGTTTTGCATTTTCTGAAATAGCTGACCGGATTAAACCGGATGAATTTGTATCGTTGGAAATATCTTCTTTTCAACTAGATTTTATAAATGAATTTGCTCCTAAATTTGCTGTCCTGCTGAATATCACTCCCGACCATATGGATCGTTACGACAACAGTTTGGACAATTATGCAAGAGCAAAATTCAATATAACTATAAATCAAAGTGATGAGGATTATTTCATACTTGATAAAAAGATATTGCAAGAATATGAATTCAGCACCGCTGCAAACTCTATTGCAATCAGTACGGATGGAATGATTGAGAATGGTATTTATGCTGATAATGATAAAATTTATTCCAATTTTGAAAATGAAGTTGAGCAGCTATGCAGTAGAGACGATATAAGCTTAAAAGGCGAACACAATTTGCAAAATGCATTGGCTGTAATCGCTGTGGCAAAATTATTGAACGCCGATGTTGATAAAATGAGAACTGCACTAAAGAGTTTCAAGGGAGTAGAACATCGCCTTGAATTTGTAAGGGAAATCGAAGGTGTATCATTCATTAACGACAGCAAAGCAACCAATGTGGATTCGGTGTTTTATGCATTGCAAAGTTTTGATAAACCGATAAGGTTGATTCTTGGTGGAAAAGATAAAGGAAACGATTACAACCAAATTAAAGAATTAGTAAAGAAGAATGTAATAAAAATATATGCAATTGGATCTTCTAAAGAAAAAGTGAAAAGCTTTTTTGAAAATATTGTTAATGTTCACGTTTGCGAATCGATGGAAGACGCAGTCAACTCCGCATTCAAGGATTCGAATGCTGGAGAAGTGATTCTTCTTTCCCCGGCATGTGCAAGTTTCGATATGTTCGATAATTATGAACACAGAGGTGAAGTATTCAAAAGAATTGTAGGTGAACTATGTCCCTAGGCACACTGAAAAATATTTATCTCGGCATGGTGATTGTTCTCATAAGCGTGGGACTTTTATTAGTATTCAGTTCAAGCGGATATGTGGCAGCTCAGAAAGGAGCAGTATTCGGATTTTTCAATAAACATCTTATTAAAGTTTTACTCAGTTTGGTATTTCTCTTACTCGGATATTTCATCCCTTACGAATTTTACAGGTCTTATAGCAAATTGGGAATGGTGTTCGTTATTTTATTATTGGTGGGAACATTATTGTTTGCTCCGAAAATAAAGGGCGCCTCCAGATGGATTTTTATGGGTGGAATGCAGATTCAACCTTCGGAATTGGCAAAGATTATTCTGGTGTTACATCTGTCGAATATGATCGTTGCCAAAGGGGAAAAGATGCAAAGCTTCCAGAAGGGAACATTATTCGGATTGATTTGGATATTCATCACTGCTCTTCTGATTTTTGTTCAACCAAATGTTAGTACTGCTGTAATCATTGTTGCCGTCTCCTTTGGACTGCTTTATGTGGGAGGATCCAAATTCAAACATTTGGCTTCGGTATCGGTGCCAATTCTTTTGTTGGGCGGAACTTTTGCGATGATCTACTCCCACTCCAGACAAAGAATAATGATGTTTGTAGATGCTTTAACAACCGGTTCGAGTAATAATTATCAAGTTTTGCAAGCAAAGATTGCATTGGGTAACGGAGGAATACTGGGAGTTGGATTAGGACAAAGCGTTCAGAGTAACGGTTTCGTACCGGAGGCTTACGGTGATTTTATCTTCTCAATACTTGGCGAAGAATTCGGATTTGTTGGGACGGTTTTAATTCTTCTGGCTTATTTAGGTTTGTTTTACATCGGGTTACAAATTGCAAAGCAGGTAAAAGATAGATTCGGACAATTGATAGTTTACGGATTGACTTTGTTGATTACATTCAGTGCTTTTGTAAATACGTCTGTAGTTGTGGGATTACTACCAACAACCGGAATCACTCTTCCATTTATTAGTTACGGTGGATCATCATTGGTGTTTTTATGTTTTTCGGTTGGAATAGTTTGCAATGTAGCATGGCAAAATTTTAAGACTAATGAATCAAAGGAAATTGAAGAAGTCATATAATAAATATCGTTTTTTATTTGCAGCGGGAGGAACCGGTGGTCACCTTTTCCCGGCAATTGCCGTTGCTGAAAAAATTAAGGAATTAAAACCCGAAAGCGAATTTTTGTTTTTAGGTACTTCAACAAAATTGGAATCGAAGATAATACCTCAATTAGGATTCCCGTTCAAGACGCTATGGATCAGCGGTTTTGCGAGGAAATTAAGTATTAAGAATATTTTATTCCCTATAAAATTAGTGGTTTCTATGATACATGCTTTATTTATTAATATGAAATTCAAACCGAGAGTTGCCGTCGGTGCAGGAGCATATGTTGCTGGTCCTGCGCTCTGGGGTGCTTCGGTAATGGGGAGTAAAATCGTATTGTTGGAACAAAACAGTTATCCGGGAATAACCAACAGAATTTTAGAGAAAAGAGCAGATAAAATATTTACAAGTTTCGAAGAATCTTCTAAGTATTTCAGATTCAAAGACAGAATTATAAATGCCGGGAATCCGGTTCGTAGTAAATTGAAATTGATTGACAAAGATGAAGCAAAGAAACAACTGGGATTAAATCCGGAAAAGAAATGTCTGTTTGTTTTGGGAGGAAGCCTTGGCGCCGCAACTTTGAACAAAACAATTGCGCAAAATGCAGAAGAATTAACAAACAGAAACATTCAGTTGATTTGGCAAACCGGCAAGCGTGCTTACGGTGAATACGCATCATTCGAAAGTGAAAACATACGAGTTTATGAATTTATTGAGGATATTGCTCTTTGTTATTCCGCTGCGGATTTAATTGTTGCCAGAGCCGGCGCTACAACCATTGCTGAAGTATCCGCATTGGGTCTCCCGGTTGTTTTTGTTCCTTCTCCAAATGTGGCAGCCAATCACCAGTATAAAAATGCTAAAGTTTTATTCGATCAAAATGCATGCGAACTAATCGAAGATAAAAATTTTGCGAATGAATTTTCGGGGAAAGTATTCGATTTAATTTTCGATGAATCAAGAACTAATACAATGGCAGAGAATATTAAAAAATTAGCCCGGCCCGATGCAGCCGAAAATATTGCCAAAAGCGTAATCGAATTGGCGGAGATTGTATGATAGTTCAATTGTTGAAGGAAAAATATAGGAAGATTCATTTTATTGGAATAGGCGGAATAGGAATGAGCGGGCTGGCTAAATTCCTTATAGCTAAAGGTTTTCGGATTACTGGCAGCGATATGTCTTCCAGTTTAATAACCAAAGAGCTTGCGGAATTAGGTGCTGGAATATTTATTGGACATTCCGCAGCGAATATTTCGGATCAAGACTTGGTGGTCTATTCTTCGGCTGTGAAAAATGATAATCCGGAAATGATTGAAGCAGCATCTAAAAATATTAAATGTATTAAGAGAGCTGTTTTACTTGCTGAATTATCCGGCGAAGGAATTACATTAGGTATTGCAGGCACCCACGGCAAAACGACAACATCGACTATGGTTGGAATTATTCTGGATAAAGCCGGGTTGGATCCGAATGTTTTTGTGGGTGGCATTGTCAAAGAGTTTGGTGATTCCAACGTTAGAATAGGATCCGGTAATTACAATGTGGTGGAAGCAGACGAATACGACAGAACATTTTTAAAACTTAAACCCGATTATGCTATTGTAAATAATGTAGAAGCTGAGCATCTGGATATTTATGAAAATTACTCCAACGTTAAAAATGCTTTTGTTGAGTATTTAAACAAATTACCTTTTTACGGAAAAGCTTTCATCAATTCCGATAACCCGGGTTGCTTGGAGGTGATTGAAGAAATAGATTGTGATTTTACGACATTCGGAATGGAGTCCGGCGCTTATTATAAAGCTGAAAATTTAGTTGCAACCGACAAAGGCATGAAATTCGATTTGGTTTCGGATGAGGAAAGAATCGAAAATGTTGAGCTGGGAGTTTTCGGAAAACATAATGTTTACAATGCCTTGGGAGCAATGAGTTTATGTTTGGAGTTAGGAGTTGATCCCGAAATAATTAAAGGAAGCTTGAGAGAATTCAAAGGGACGGAACGAAGATTCCAAATTTTAATGAATGACAAAATTCTTTTGGTGGATGATTATGCTCATCATCCTACCGAAGTTGAAGCTACGTTGCAAACAGCAAGAATGTTTAATAGAAGAGTGATCGCAATTTTTCAACCGCATTTGTTTAGCAGAACAAAGGATTTCTATAAATCGTTTGCCGAGATTTTAGAAAAATATTCTGATATGATTTATTGTTTGGATGTTTATCCCGCAAGGGAAAAGCCAATTGAAGGTGTGACCGGAAAGATGATTACCGGGCAAATTAATTCCCAAAATGCTGAGTTCATAGAAAATAATGAAGACATTTTCGATAAGTTGAATGCTGAATTACAAAATGGTGATATTGTAATATTTATGGGCGCAGGCAGCATTACTAATTTGGCAAAAATGACTATGGAAAAAATTAAGAACGGAGAAATAGTTATAAAATGATTTCAAAAACTAAAATAGGAATGATATCATTTTTATTGTTACTCGGTTTAGTAACATTATTCTATTTCTCCATGGACTTGGACAAGGAAATAAATATAAAATTCGTTGAAGTTGAAGGAAACAGATATTTAGAGAAAGACACATATATGAGTTTTGCCCGATTAAATAACGAAAACGCCTTGGAAGGCATTACTCTTGGGATGATAAAAGACAGATTTGAAAAACATCCATACATAAAATATGTTGATGTTATTTATGAAGGAAACGGGAAAGTAAATGTTACGCTATACGAGAGAAATTTTAGAGAAATTGTAATATCGGACGGAAACGAATATTTGGTGGACGAGAATTTAAGCATTTCTCCGTTGCTTTCTTTCACTAAGAATATCGATTTACCAATTATCATCGGTATTGATAAAATTAAGAATAAAGCAGGTAGAAAAAGCATAAAAATGGCTGCCCAATTACTCGATGCTGCCGAGTTGTCCGATCCTCAGTTTGCTGCAGATATAGCAGAAATAGAATTGGCAAGCAAGGGTAATGTTATTATCCGTTTCCTTTACAATGATTTTGAATTACGATTAGGCAATGAAGATTTAATTTACAAAACAGCGGCATTCGGAAGTTTTTATTCCAAACTGAATGCAGATCAAAATGTTAAACAATTAGAGTATATCGATATGAGATTCGAAAACCAACTATGCCTTGGGTTCGAGACAGAGATACCATCAAACGGAGAAGGAAGATCATGAGTGACAATATTGTTGCCGGATTGGACCTCGGTACAACCAAAGTAGGCGCGGTAATTGCCGAACGCAAAGGGGATAGTGTAAATATCCTTGGATTCGGCGTCGTTCCTTCCGAGGGGTTGAATCGTGGGTTGGTCGCAAATATAGTTAAAACAGCGGATGCGGTTTCCAAAGCAATGGAAATAGCAACCAACAGAGCAGGTTTTGAGATTAAAGATCTTAACGTTGGTGTTGCCGGTGAACATATTAAAAGTTTAAGACATAGAAATTTTGTTACTATCAGTAATCCGGACAGAGAAATTACTCAGAGCGATATTGACAGAATAAAAGCTGACGTAAAAACTATTCCAATCCCGAGCGACAGACAAATACTTCATATAATTCCTGAAGAATTTTCGGTGGATTACCAAGGCGGAATTGATAATCCGATAGGAATGTGCGGCTCAAGGTTGGAAGCTGTAAATCACGTAGTCTTAGCTTCTATCCCCGCAATGCAGAATATTAAAAGATCTGTTGAAAAAGCTGGCTTTAACATTGCCAATTATGTGCTTCAACCGATTGCATCCAGCGAAGCGGTGTTGGAAGACAGCGAAAAAGATTTGGGTGTAGTGCTGATTGATATAGGCGGCGGAACAACCGATGTTGCGGTATTCCACGATAACGCTATTAAACATACAAAAGTTTTTAGTATTGCAGGTAACCAGGTTACCAATGATATACGTGAATCTCTCGGTATCGTCACAGCCGAAGCGGAAAGAATTAAAAAAGAATTCGGATATGCAACACAAGAAAGTGTGATCAAAGAAGAAGACGTTTTCATTAAAAAAGCAGGTCCGCATGCAAACGTAAAGATAGATCATTCTTTACTTGTACAAATCATTTATTTGAGAATGCGAGAACTTTTTTCACTTGTAGATAATGAATTGAGACAAACGGGATTCAAGAAAAAAATTAAAGCGGGAGTAGTTTTAACGGGAGGAGGTTCGCTCCTGCGTGGAATTACCGATTTGGCTCAAGAAGTTTTCGGATTACCGACCAGAATTGGATTGCCGCTTGATTTGGGAAGCGAAGGACTTTCAAACGAAATTTCTTCTCCCGAATTTGCCACGGTTTACGGTTTGGCAAAAGGTGTCCCCGGCATTGCATCGGCAGAAGCTCAAGTAAACATAAAAGAGAAAAAGAAGAACAAACTCAAATTGAACAAGTTTTTTAAGAGTATACAAGATTTTTTTGATGAATTATAAAATATATTATACCACAACAAGGAGGAACTAATGGGTAGATTTGCAACTATCGACAGAGAAGAACCTTTGTCTGCAAAACTGAAAGTAGTTGGTGTAGGCGGCGGTGGCTGCAACGCAATCGAAAGTATGATGAAACGCGGTCTTTCGGGTGTGCAATATGTTGCCGTCAATACCGATGCACAAGTACTTCAGAAAAGTAATGCAAATTACAAAATTCAAGTAGGCGTTAATCTTACAAAAGGACTGGGTGCCGGAGCAGATCCTAACGTAGGAAAAAAAGCCGTAGAAGAAGACAGAGAAAATATTGAACAAGTTCTTAAAGGCAGCGATATGGTGTTTGTTACCGCCGGTATGGGTGGCGGAACGGGTACCGGTGGCGCTGCTGTTGTGGCTTCCATTGCCCGTCAATTGGGTGCCCTTGTTATCGGTATTGTAACCAAACCATTTAAATGGGAAGGCAAACGCCGCATGAAAAATGCCGAAGAAGGTATTGACGAATTACGTCAATACGTCGACAGTTTAATTGTAATTCCTAACGACAGATTGATAAATATCCTTGATAAAGCGGTTTCTGCCAATGCTGCATTCGATAAACCGAACGAAGTTTTGTTTGAAGCAACGAGGGGAATCGCAGATATTATTACAATTCCCGGAATAATCAATGTAGACTTTGCAGATGTTCGCTCCGTGATGAAAGAATCGGGCGATGCATTGATGGGATGCGGAATAGCAAGTGGCGAAAACCGCGCCGTAGAAGCGGCTCAAAAGGCAATTTCTTCACCACTGTTGGAAGGTGTGTCAATTAAAGGAGCCAAACAAATTCTATTGAACGTTACCGGTTCATCCAATTTAACGATGGAAGAAATTTACAAAGGGAACGAAGTTATTTATAATTCCGCCGGAGAAGAAGCAAATGTTATTTTCGGTTGGGTTAACAAAGAAGATATGAACGAATATGTATCTTATACAGTAATAGCAACAGGATTCAATACAAAGCAACAAAGTGTTCCCGTTCCCGAAATTAAGAAAAAAGAAAAAGAGATTGAAGAACCTTATCGCAAAGTTAGCGGAATGGAAGGAGGATACGACTTCAGAAACATTTCCGAAGATACTAATTTGGAAGAACCGACAATCTTCCGTGTACGTGGAACTAAAAACGTGATAAAAGGTGAGGAAGACGTTCCACACAGAAAAACACAATTGGATCAATTGGATGTGTTCGAGGAAACCAAGAAAAACGAACCTCCGCAAATTGACGAAGAAGATACTTCATCATTCTTGAGGATGATGATGGATTAAGCTTAACACCCTATAAACATATAATAACCGGCTTATATGACAAAAAGGCTGACATTGATTTCCAATCCTTGTTGTGGTAATTAAGGACCTCCTACACACGAAATCGGTCAGCCTTTTATTTTTTTGAACCAAATTAAATATTTTTTTAGTATAAATCAATTCCATAAATATTTATAGTCACCCGGAAATGGATAACGCAATTCTTAAATATTAGTTATATTTCATAACCAAAAGATAAGGTATTTAAAATGAGAAAATTGTATTTCATATTCATATTTGCATTCGGTTTAACCTTGCATGCTCAAACAAATCAGATGGGATGGGTGGCAAAGTTCGGAGCCGCGGGTGGCTTCCAATCGTTTTACGTTATGCCTGAATTGAATGGAATGAATTCTTTGGCTAAACAATTCGGATTAAAAAATCCCGCTGAAAATGGAGTTGTTACTTGGGGCGGAGGCGGTTATGCTTATGTGATGATTGTTCCGAATTTGAGAATGGGCGGAGTTGGATTCGGAGGTCAGTCTTCCGAAAAAGGTCTTGTGAACGGTTTGCAAAGGGAAATTGATTACTCTTTTGGCGCCGGTGCGTTCACTTTGGAATACAGTCTGCCGTTTATTAAAAATATTGCGGTATCTATTGGAGCAATGATCGGAGGGGGAACTGCAACAATTGAACTCCATCAAAATGACGGAATAATTGACTGGAAAGAAGTTTGGAACGAATTCGATTCGCCGAACAATTTTACTTCACATAAAATGGAGAATACATTTTTTACTTTTGCTCCTACATTGAATGTTGATATTCCGCTAACCCGTTTCGTTGCCTTTAGAGTAGGCGGCGGTTACATCCTTGCCTTAGGTAAAGATTGGACGGCGGATAACGGAATTGACATTGTAAATGTACCTAATAATTTAAATTCGAATTCATTTTTTATTCAAACTGGGTTATATTTCGGATTCTTTGCATTTTAATTTAGGAGTTTTGAATTGAAATCTGTTCTTGTTACCGGCGGTGCCGGTTTTATCGGTAGCAATTTTATTAATCATATTTTAAGTAAGAGAGACGATTGGCAAATAGTAAATTTGGACAAGCTTACGTATGCCGGAAATCTCGAGAACTTAAAACCTTCTGAAAATAATCCCAACTACAACTTTGTTAAGGGTGATATTACCAACGGTGAGCTTGTAAATTATCTCTTCGAGAAATACAGATTCAATTATGTAATTAATTTTGCCGCCGAATCTCATGTGGACAGAAGTATTCTTGGCTCCGAAGTGTTTTTCAGAACGAATGTAATAGGAACGAATGTATTGTTGGAAGCCTCCAGAAGATTTGGAGTGGAAAAGTTTTTACAAGTTTCCACCGACGAGGTTTACGGAAGTTTGGGTCCCGAAGGTAAATTCAAGGAAACAACTCCGTTATCACCGAACAGCCCCTATTCATCCAGCAAAGCCGGAGCGGACTTAATGGCTCTTTCTTTCGAGCATACTTACGGTGTTCCGGTAGTGATCACAAGATGTTCGAATAATTATGGGCCTCTTCAATTCCCGGAAAAGTTGATTCCACTGATGATAATAAATGCCATGCACGATAAACCTCTTCCGGTTTACGGCGACGGATTGAACGTAAGGGATTGGATTTATGTTATAGATCATAACCGAGCGGTGGAAACCGTTCTGGAAAAAGGAAAAATTGGAGAAGTTTATAACGTTGGTGCAAAGCAGGAAATGAAGAATATCGAAATTGTTAAACTTATACTCGATATTCTTGGCAAGAGCGAAGATTTGATTACCTTTGTTAAAGATAGACCCGGACACGACAGAAGATATGCAATAGATAACACAAAAATTGAAACCGAACTTGGCTGGGAGCCTGAATTCAGGTTTGAACAAGCCATTGTGGAAACTGTTGAATGGTATAAGAATAATAAAGCCTGGTGGGAAAGAATAATATCTGGTGAATATCAAAATTATTATCAAATGCAGTACGGTAATAAATAATACTTCCGTGCATTTGTTTATAAGATGATTAAATAAAAATTAAAATTAATTTAGATCGGTTAGTTAGAATATGAAAAAAATAATTTTGTCTTTGTTACTAATAAGCGGTTTGGCTTTTGCTCAAGTTGATGAATCATCCGTAAATCAGATGATGAGTTTGAGCGCTATTAGTGTAACTATTGGCGGTGAATTTATTGTGAACGGAACATTCCCCGCTTCGTCTACCGAAAGAGTAGATCAATTTATTACCAGAATTTTTAACGAAGCTAAACTGCAA